>CAZGOR010000412.1:0-3649 GCA_964527875.1 uncultured Bacteroides sp.
AGTAACACCTCTGGGAGGAGTATAGATAACCTGACCGGCGTTTGGTCCCGTACCTCTTTGTTTAATAGTCGTATTCACAAAATCAGGACGAATCCCATCAGTCGTTTGCTTTATTTCCTGAAATACTTTGATAAAGTAATCCTGATCAAATTGTCTTATCTTTTGCAAATAGTTGTAACCAGACCAGAGCGCTTCCCGATATCTTAATACCTCTTTGGATGCCACGTTTGTTTCAGTTTTTTGATCGCTGTATGCTTTATATAGCTCATCATCAGTTGTGAAAATGCTCTCAATGGCACTGGAAATCTTTGCTTCCTGCAAGCTTATTGTATTAATCAAAAGTCCCTGATTTGGTATTATAGCACTACGGCCTTGCAGTCTTGCTAAAGATGCTTTTGCATCCCCAAGCTTCTCTAATATTTCTATCGTTTGATAGAGCTCTTTTCTATTCGGTAAGGAGGGAAGATCATTCCATGGAACATTTCTGTCAGGATTGATTTGATAAAGTATTTCTGACATTAATTAATCTAATTTTTAATGTTTATTCGAATGATGACTTCAAAAATACGACTTTTTTATAAATAAACATTAAAAAAATTAAAAAATAATGTTTGGTGCAATTCTGACCTTAAAACTAATTCCAGAATGAACAACAAACATCAAAAATAAGTTATGCCGGTTGTTAACCGGCAGATACAACACATAGGAATATGCTAGTCAAACCCGGTTGTTAACCGGGGGAAATAATTCCTGGATGGTTGTGAGTGTGAGTATTTGATAGACAAAACCAGGAAACATTTTACCCATACCCTTCACCCAAACACACCAGGAACCAGCAACCAGGAACCATCATACACACACACCCCACCCACACATACCGAGAACCGGGAATCCCGAATTTCTGCAATCCGCCTAAGGCGGATTTTTAGAAATTCGAGGATCCTCGAAAAACTATCAATTCGCCTTAGGCGAATGAAGTTTTTCGGGACCGGGAACTGAGAACTGATTTACCCGGTTTCACCCGGGCAAATCCTGCTCTTCCAGCCATTTCCTGACCCTTTCGTGCTCTGCCTGGTATTTGGCTTCCATATTTAGCAATATCTTTTGAAACCGTTCCTCTTCCCGGATACTATCAAACAAGGGATCGTGTTTAGCCATACTTATCCACCATAGGGGGTAAAAATTCTTTTTATCAAATTCATCTAAATATTGGTACGCCTTTACCTTGTCACCTAAAAAAGCATAGACACCTGCCAGATCATAATGAGCAGCCATCCAACTTGCTATATCCCTGCCAAGTTTAATACTTTCTGTACCATACTTGATTTGTTCGTTGAAATAGTACTCTGCTTCCTTATATTTGCCAACTTTCCAAAAAGCATATCCAATACGATGTGAAGCCTCAAGAGGTAAGATGCCTGATTTTTTATAACGCTCAATTAATTTTGTATAATAAATATATGCTTCTTTATGTTGCCCTGCGTAAGTATAATAAGGGTCATAAGGAATATCAGCTGAGTCAGTTTTTAAAGCTTTTTCAAGGAATACAACAGCTTTTTCATAATTTTCGAGAGAAAATTCTAACCATGATGTATTTATGAAATAATTTGCTGAATCTCCATCCAATGTAAATGCTTCCTGATAATAATATTTTGTTTTATCAATGAATCCTATGTTCATATATGTAAAACCTAAAGAATATAATAATTTCGGCAGGTCTTCACCACGATTACGGATCACTGCTTCATGCAGGTTTTCGATACTTTTAATATAATCTTGTAATACCGACCGATAAATCATTCCTTTATTATAATATGCCATCCAATCGTTTGGACTTAATTTTAAAGCTTTATCATATTCTTTTACAGCCTGTTCTGGTTTACCGATTTGACGATAATACCGTCCCTTGATAGTATATGCTTCTGATAACTGATCGTCATAGGAAAGAGCAATATTTGTCAGGATTAAGACAGAATCCAGGAATTCTTCTGAGAAAAATGTTTTCCAATAATACTTGTCCCTGTACACCCAGGCCAATCCGGTATATGCCTGGGCAAATGTTGAATCATATTCCAATACTTTACGATAAAGATCTTCCGCTCTCTCCAATGCTTCTCTGTTATTATTATCTGACTGGTATTTCAAGTATTCATCTCTTCCTCTTTGGTAAAAATCATAAGCTGTAAGGCTGGTTGTTGGGGCATTTTCAATAAGTTGTTTTTCTTCAGGAGTAATAATTGCTTTTAATTCCATTGCTATTGATTCGGCAATCCTGGTTTGTATGCTGAAAATGTCTTTGGTTCCTTCTATTTCCTGCTCATAAGATTCTGCCCAGAGATGTCTGTCTTCAGGGGCTTCAATTAACTGTACTCTCAGGCGGAATGTGTTACCATATTTCTGCCCGCTTCCTTCGACTATATAATTTACGCCCAGTTTTTGAGCAATTTCAGGAGAGGTGGGTCTGGTTGGATCACGGTACTGTTCGACAGAGGAACGGGAAATGACCCTGATATCTTTAATAGCTTGCAAATTATTAAGGACCTCCTCCATGATTCCATTTATGAAGTATACATTCTTTTCATCCCGGCTATCATTGATAAAGGGTAATACAGCGATGGATTTTTCAAGTTCTTTAATTCGTTTATCTACGCCAATGATATTGAAAACGAATAAAGCTACGACGATAATAACAACAACCAGTGCAAGTCCGGAAAGTAATAATATTAACCTTTTCTTTGGTTTCTGGATTTGTTTGGTAGAATCATCAAGGGTTCTGGTTTCATCTATTACTTCTTCTGCTTTTGGTTTACTAATGGTCTGGGTATCCTTATATTTCAGATACCACTTAATGATTGTTGTCAGGTTAATCAATACAGGTCGTACTTGTTCCGGGTCAAATTCTTTAGGATGGGCACCAAAAGTAGATAGGCTATTCAGGTTTTGCATCGAGGTGATGATATGGGAAGGCACCTTTTCTTCGTGGCTTAGTTTATCAATAATACCTTTAAGTGGTTCTGTTTTGCGTGGTCTTTTTAATTCTTTTTCACACAGATCAGTAACAATGACCTCCAGGCATCTTCTTGCATACAGCAATACAACATTAGCATCCTCAGTCCTGATTAGCTGCTCCAATTCCTTCTCCAATTCAAGGAACTGATCTTTTATGGGGGGTGTATAATGTTTAAAGTTCTTTTATTTCGGCAGACCAGATTGTCATTTGTGCAGAATATGAAATCAGCTTTGATTAAGTAAAATTAAGCTAATTCAAATTTAAAATCAAATAAATAAGAAGGCTAAGGAAAAATAGTTAATTGGTTTATTGCTAGATTGGTAGGTTTGTGTGTTTGGGTACGGGTGTGGGATAGTCTGTTTATATAGAAGGTTCAGGCTTAAGCTAAGGAAAGATAGATTTCAGATTGAAGATTAACGATTTTTGAAGTAATAATACTTCTTAAATCATAAATCGTTAATCATTAATCTTAAATCAATTAAAAGGATGCAGGAAGCAGGGAGTGTTTCATAACTAAAGTTTTCTAAGAACCAGGTTATGAAGGTTACATCAACGGTTGTTGAGTCCGGAAAGCCGGGCTCTGCAAAATCAACACTGGTATGAATGAGACTGTCTAAAAAGTAGTATAAACCACAGAGT
>CAZGOR010000413.1:0-1329 GCA_964527875.1 uncultured Bacteroides sp.
GAATGAGGAGGTAAAGTTACAGGTTGCAAGGTTTGTATGAGATAAGGGTTTGGGGTTCGATTAACCACAGAGATCACAGAGTATACACAGAGAACACAGAGAAATAATTACTCTGTGGCCCTCTTGGAATCTCTGTGAACTCTGCGGTTAAATATTCAAAGAATATATTGAAGTTATATAAACTACTAACCAACCATGAAACCGGAGATCAACAAAACAAGTTTTGGCTCAATAACGGTAAATAATGAAAAGATTAGCCATGACATTATCATTACCCTTGATGGTGAGGTAAAGAAGAGGAAAAAGAAACTTTCGAAGGCTGTTTATGGCACCTCACATACCATTTCAAAGGATGAGGCAAAATACGTATATGAGGAAGGAGCCGAATTAATAATCGTAGGTTCCGGACAGTATGGTGTGGCTGAACTGTCTGAAGAAGCTGATGCATATTTTGAAAAGAAGGATTGCCGCGTTATTCTGCTGCCCACGCCAGATGCCATCAAAGAATGGAACAAAGCAAAGGGAAAGGTGATCGGGTTATTTCATATTACGTGTTAGAAAAATGCCTCAATTGTCTCAGTGGTCGAAGTGTCGTAAGGTTGAGAGACTGCGGGTTGTATTCAAATAACTCAGGTTAAAACAAGTCATCCCGAAGAGTGAAACGAGGAGGGATCTCCTTGTACCCGGGAATCACCCGGGATTTGGATTATAATAGATCATCCCAACCGTTTGAGAAGAACAGATAACGACTTATAACAGACGACTTTGACAGATACGTGGAGGTCCCTCAGTCGCTTCGCTCCTTCGGGATGACTTGATTCTAAAGACGCACAGAAATAAATGGCTAAATTGTTAAATGGTTAAATTGTTAAATTATTTTTAACCAATGATTTAATAAGTAACAATTCAACAATTTAACAATGACTATTGTATTGCCTATTGGTTTTTATTTATTTTCTTTGAAAAATACAAATAACTCAATTATCTTTGCGAGCGCTTTTTGAGAGACCGGGCGATTATCCGCCTTCGGTTAGCACCTTCGGCGGACAAAGGCTCAGTGCCGTCCCGAGAATTCGGGGCTGGTTCAGAGCATAACAGTATACCAATTTAGTGGTAACAAAATAGTTACTTTAAATAAAAACCGGGCGATTAGCTCAGCTGGTTCAGAGCATCTGCCTTACAAGCAGGGGGTCAATGGTTCGAATCCATTATCGCCCACACCCCAAAACCAATCCCCCCGAGTAATCGGGGGGATTTTTATTTGAAGTGAGTTTCCGTCAAAAGCTTGCTTTTGTAAGGAAACGAACGGAAAATAAAATAATCCGTTAG
>CAZGOR010000413.1:1429-3637 GCA_964527875.1 uncultured Bacteroides sp.
AAGGCCACCGGACTGGATCGCGAGTCAGCCGGAAGGCTGACGAGCAATCCTTTATTAAAAGCCGTCAAAAGCTTGCTTTTGTAAGGAAACGAACGGAAAATAAAATAATCCGTTAGGATTGGTTTTGGGGTGTGAAGGCCACCGGACTGGATCGCGAGTCAGCCGGAAGGCTGACGAGCAATCCTTTATCGCCCACACCCCATAAATAAAGAGATTCATGAAGTTTTTATGAATCCCTCTTTTATTGCCCGGTTTACGAATAGTTTACATTTTGGCTTTAGATAAGGCCATTTTTAACGTTAACAAAATATGTTGCACTCAGGGATGTCTTCGCACGAATACAGAACTACTCAACTAATAAACTTGAATAACTCTTTCAAGGATATAAGTTAAAAAATCCGAATAGAATTTATTGATTACTTGTTTTGCTTAGCTTAATCAACAGGGGTGTACATGGTCGAAGGTTTACAATTCCCTAATGAATTAATTGGATTTAATATTTCCAAAACCAGCGATAAGCAAACCTAAACCTCCGCAAACTAAAATAATTGAAACCATAATCCACATATTTAGTTCATTTTGTGATGACAAATATATTGTCCATACTAAGCCAACAAAAAAGAAAATTATTCCTGTAATAATATCTATCTTACTATAATTATTTATATATAGTATGCCTTTATTCTTTTTCTTCTTTCTTTCATAAATCGAAAGAATATTATTATCAATGCTTTTTTTCACTAATTTATAGTTCTCGTTTTCAGGACTTAATAACTTTAGTATTTCCAAGTCTTGCTTTAATTTATTTCTTGACTTGGGTAAACTATTTATTATCTGATAGGTACTTATTAAGGTTACTATTAAAGCACTTAGTCCCTGAATTATTATTTCCCAATTCATAATTAGTATTTTTTTAACCTTAACTGCAAATTAGCAAATTTGTTTGTTTATAACTATGAAGAATATAAAAAATTTCTGATAATTAATTCAGAATGAATTTTAAGTTTTCAAAACTATCCGGAGTTATGCAACTTTTTTTCTGTAAAATAATCAAATTAAAGTTGATCCTTTTTCTTTATTGGTTGTCCGAATAATTTACATAGCGCTGGTTTAAGTTTGGTTTAATTTTTTTCGAGTAATTATTCTTATACATTGCTTCATTTTATTTACTTTTCCTTTGTAAAAAGATCAAATTTGTCTGGATCAGTATACAAATATAAAATTTACAGTAGGGAACTCCCAGGAACTTTCCTGCCTGCTGCACCTTTGCGAGGCTTGCGCCTCCGCTAAAGCTTTGGTGGCACGCGGACAGCTAAGTAAGGACGGCAGGCATGGTTTTATGGACATTTTGGTAGTTTTTCATGAAAAACTTTATATCTGTTTATTATGAATAATAAAATGAACCGGAGAAAATTCTTAGTAAAAAGCGAAGCTGGTATTTTAAGTTATGTGTTTTTACCCCCTTATCTGAAAAAATTTGCTCCCAGTGACCGGGTACGAGTAGCTCATAATGGTGTTGGAGGAATGGGGAATAATCATATGCAATGGTTCTCGAAACTATCTGAAGCGGAAATAGTTGCGCTTTGCGATGTTGACAAAACTTATTTAAATAAAAGTCTGAAGTCATTATCCTCCCTGCAGCCGGGGAAAAAGGTTAAGGGGTATCATGATTTCAGGCACATCCTCGACATGAAAGATATAGATGTCATTACCTGTGCTACACCGGATCATTGACATGCTCAGGTAGCCATCCTGGCATTTCAGGCAGGCAAGGACGTATATGGGGAAAAGCCATTATCCTATGATGTGAAGGAGGGTACACTTATTTGCGATTATGAAACCCGTGAAATAAATATTAATGGTGAGTCGTTTTCCGATATACCAGATATACCTGTGACGCTCAGGCGTTCACCGGGTCATCAGCAGAATTTTCTGGATGCGGTGAAGTCGCGTGAACAACCTGAATCAAACCTTGCTTATGTAAGAAAAATGACTCTACCCATGCACCTGGCCATTATTTCCTGGAGACTGAAAAGAAAATTAACCTGGGATGACAAAGAAGAAAAATTTATCGGTGACGAGGAAGCCAACGCCCTTCTTTTTAGAACATACAGGGATAGGTGGAATTTGATATAATTGTCAATTTCCAATTTTTAATCTCCGGCTGCAAAATCCGGACACACCGGGCATTCAATCTCTGGGTAAACT
>CAZGOR010000414.1:0-3614 GCA_964527875.1 uncultured Bacteroides sp.
TGTCAATATCTGCAAAGGCAGGAGCACTATAAGTACCAACGTCAATAGATTCATAGTTTTCAGTAACTAATGTCCATTTTGCGTTTTCGGCTGTGCCATCATTTTGATAAAAATTAATGTTTCCATCTTTTTCACCTATAAAAAGTTCTATGTATCCATCATTGTCAATATCTGCAAAGGCAGGAACACAATAATCCCCAATATCAATAGATCCATAATTTTCATTAACTAATGTCCATGAAGGAACTTCTGGTGTGCCATTATTGCAATAAAAATTAATGTTCCCATCACTTTCGCCTATAAAAAGGTCCATGTCACCATCGTTGTCAATGTCTGTAAAGGTTGGTTTACTATCTGAACCGACATCAATAAAATTATAATCTTTAGAAATAAAAGTCCATGATGCATTATTTGGTGTGCCATCATTACGATAAAAATTGATATTGCCTTCGTTTTCTCCTATAAAAAGATCAAAATCGCCATCATTATCTATATCTGCAAAAGCAGGCGCCGAGTTGGATTTACCGCCGGAATATGCATCACCTACGGTTTGCCCATTAATAATAGCAGAATATTCCTGCTGCCATATTTTCGGTTTCTTGTCGGAGCCATCTTGGGCATTCAGGGGAAAGAAAAAAGATAAAACAATAATTGAGAAAACTGAAAGAGAAACAATTCTTGTTTTCATAATTATGTGGTTCATTTCGTTGAATTATTTATGAATCATGAAAAACCGTCTTATGCATTTTCCTGATAAAGTCCTTCTTTGAAAGCGTGTATTGACCAAGACTGTTTGTAATGAACGGAGAAACAACTTGCCTGACGGCAGTCAGGTTTGCCGGATCATATATATATGTTACAGAAGTCAGGAAGGATTTGTTGTTTTGATTTTGGGTTGATAGCCAACTGGTATTTGTCAAAAAAAACTTGTAAGAATTTAGAAATAATCTATCAATAGCAGACTTTGGCATTTTGAAATTATGTTGCACTCACGATAAAATTAAGAAATACATTTCAGAATTGAAAAATTGATTTTTCTTAATCACTTAATAAGCAAGATATTATTCAGGAAAATTTGATTTCTTATTTAATGTGGATTTAGATAAATACGAATTTGCATTTATCTGATTGGTTTTATATACAGAAAGTTAATCACCTTTTTATATTTAATGTGTTGACTTAATTATTTTAGAAATGGTTGCATGAAGGATTTACTGATTTTCTCAGACAAAATATATATTATGTTTACATTTCTTACCCCGGGTTAGTGAAGTTTTATTATATATTTTGCTGTTAGCGGCTGGCAGATATTAGTTTTAGATAACTCTCAGGTGTCAATACACCTTACAGATATTTATCTGATAATTCTTTCGACAATTCCTTTTTATAGTCAAAATTTTCAGGTGCTTTAAAAGAACCTCGTAATGACTGTGTTAGTGGAGTTATCTCGATATCATTTTTGGATTCCTCTTTCGTAATTACTTTTAAATAATTCTCAATTATATCAGATAAGCTACGTCCTTTCTGCTTTGCATATTTCTTGGCTCTCTTTATGATTGTCTGCTCAATTGTTAAAGTAAGTTTTTTATTTATGACACTTCTTTTTACTTATCAATTTATACGTGCAAAAAAACGAAGAAAGTTTTATTCGTGCATTAAAAAATATTTTTATACGTGTTATTTCACTGCTTACCGCTAACAGGCAGCGCATGAATAGTTGCCTTCCTGATCGCTTCCTCTGCTAATGGCTCCATCACTTTATATCCTGCTTTATTCGGGTGAACACCATCAGCGGAGTACTCAGCTTTCATGCCTTTTCGTTCATCTACCATAGATGAATAATAATCGAGATATATGATCCCGTTCTCATCAGCATAGTTTTTAATCATTGCATTCAGTGCAGCTATGTTTTCGACCGGATCGTGTCCGGGACTCCACGGATAATCAAAAGCCGGAAGGACAGAACACAGAACAACTTCAATATCGTTGTATTTTGCCAGCTGGGTCATTGAAATGATATTATCCATAATCATTTCAGGTGTTGCCGGTCCGTTATTACCCGCAATATCATTGGTTCCAGCTAAAACAACCACGACAGCCGGTTTCAGTTTGATTACATCGGCTCTGAATCTTACCAACATCTGGGGAGTGGTTTGACCACTTATACCCCGGTTAATATAAGGTTTGCCTGAGAAAAAGTCCGGGGATACACGACTCCAGCCTTCCGTGATAGAATTCCCCATAAATACGACCCTGGCCTGATTTGGAGAAGGCGATCCGAGGTTTGCATTTGCATCTTTGTAACGGTTTAAATTTGGCCAATCCTGGGCCCCGGAAATCCCTCCCGTGAAGATTGATAATAATAACATACTGAAGATCAATTTAAAATTTCTCATAGTGTTTAATTATTAAAATTGAAGATGTAGTATTTGAAAAATCCTTCATATTAATTCCTTTTTCTCTTAAATGATTTTTCCATAATACCATGCTCAACAAACCATGCAACAGCATCATCAATAGCTTCTTTAACCGGTTTATAGGTCATACCGAGTTCATCTGTTGATTTTTTATTGGAGTAATAGTTTTTCAGACAAAGGATTCTCATGTGTATTGTTGAGAGATTGGTTTTGATACCTGCTTTTCTGAAAAGATCTCCCAATAATCCAAGGGAAAGTAGGATAAATCCGGGTACTTTGATCATCAGCGGATTTTTATTTATCCTTTTATTAAGCATTTGAAAAAAGTCCTTATATGATAAGTTTTCGCCTGCCAGTAAATAAGATTCGCCATTTTTACCTTTTTCAAGTGCTGAAACAACTCCTTTTGCAGCATCCTGAACATGAACGAAGTTTTTCCCAATCCTTTACTGGCTCCTGTGACCAATGCGAAATCCTTGTTCATGTTTTAGTATCAGGTAATTTACATGGCCAGATGTTTAAAGGCCTCATACACCAGGAAAGCAGGCCAGACGATTGCTTTTAGGAAACCAAGTACACCAATCCAGAAGCTGGTAGCCTGGGAAATAAAATAAACTGCCGCTCCAATTAAACCCAGTCCGTAAACGGCACTTGCAGGAGCACCGGTTTGAACATCTTTTTTCATGATTTAAGATTTTTTTGATGCGTGAGTGCATCGTTGTTTATTATGATCTATTGTTTTAATTCTCACTGCCGTTTCAAGGTCATAGTCTGAAAATTCCTGCCGGCATGCGCCGTGGCCATAACCGCCCACTGGGTGGTTTGGCGCGGCTTTTACCTAGCCTGAATAAAATTACAAATTTCCCGGCTACAAATCAAGAAAAGTAGAAACAATAAATTACAACTTTCTTTCTGCAAAAGGCGTGACAACCTGTCCTGCCCGGCGGGAGGACATGGCGGGTACTGTCAAACGTTAGCGGCTATGTTTTGATATTATTTAGGTAGTACATTTACAATTACTCGTTTATATCTCGATAATGATGGTATTCCCTTATCTGTAACTTTCAGAATAAAATGAGCAGTTTCGTTTTTTTCAACCTCAGGAGCTATCACGTAAACCCCACGCGCATTCTCAGCTGAATCAATTTTTATCAATTTTTTATATGAACCAGCCTCTGGATAGTTAAACCATAGGTA
>CAZGOR010000415.1:0-3603 GCA_964527875.1 uncultured Bacteroides sp.
GTTCTCGAATATTTTAACCACAGAGTACACAGAGGTTTAACACAAAGTACCACAGGGAAACTTTTTTCTGTGGTACTTTATTCTCTGTGGTCCTTTGTGGTTAAAGTGAATGATTTATAAAATGATTTTTTTGAAAGAATAAGAGTTAATTATTCTTCCCATAGTTTATTTCTTCCTGAAGAATATCTGTACAGGAACACCTGTAAAATCAAAATGTTTCCGCAGCCTGTTTTCAAGGTATCTTTTATAGGGTTCTTTTATATATTGGGGAAGATTAGCAAAGAATGCGAATGAGGGTGCATGTGCTGGCAACGGGGATATATACTTGATCTTTATTTGTTTTCCTTTATATGCAGGCGGGGGATGATCACCGATAGCCTGCAGCATCACCCTGTTAAGCTTGCCGGCAGGTATTTTTCGGAGACGGTTATGGTATACTTTCATAGCCGTTTCCACGATTTTATAAATTCTCTGTTTATTGATCGCTGAAATGAATATGATTGGATAATCCTGAAAAGGAGAAGTCTTTTCTTTTATTCTCCGGCTATATTCTTCAGCTGTGCCTGTATCTTTCTCAATCAAATCCCATTTATTAACAAGTATGATAATGCCCTTTTTGTTTCGGATGATCAGCCTGAAAATATTGATGTCCTGTCCTTCGATACCTTGCACTGCATCAAGCATGAGAAGACATACATCCGAATATTCAATAGCCCTGATCGATCGCATAACAGCATAAAACTCGAGATTTTCGTGTACTTTGCTTTTTTTTCTTAATCCGGCTGTATCAATCAGATAAAAATCATATTTGTATTTGGAATACCGTGTTAAGACAGAATCTCTTGTAGTACCTGCAATAGGAGTAACCACAGTGCGGTCTTCCCCGGTAAGAGTATTGATCAGGGTTGATTTTCCCACATTTGGCCGGCCGATAATTGCAAACCTGGGTATTTCCCCGAATCCGGCATCATCATCCTTAACAAATGTTTTAACCACATCATCAAGAAGATCACCCGTTCCACTTCCATTTATTGATGATACAGGATATATTTGCCCGAGACCGAGCCTGTGAAATTCATGAATGTCATATAATCGTTCCGCGTTATCAACCTTATTAACAACCAGGAATACAGGTTTGTTGATTTTTCTCAACAGTACTGATACTGACATATCCAGGTCGGTAATGCCAATTGTAACATCTGTCATAAAAATTATTGAATCGGCTTCATCAATGGCCAGTAACACCTGTTTCCTGATCTCTTCTTCATAGATGTCATCAGAACTGGCAACGTATCCTCCTGTGTCAATAACAGAAAAATCCCTTCCATTCCATTCCGAGCGGCCATAATGCCTGTCCCTGGTTACACCACTGATCTTATCCACAATGGCCTCCCTGGTTTCAGTAAGCCTGTTGAATAATGTGGATTTACCAACATTAGGCCTGCCAACGATAGCTACGATGTTTCCCATAACCAAAGTACGCTTATGCTAATGATATCCTAATTGTCTGAGAGACCGGGAATTATCCCTCCAATCTTTCTTAATTTTAACCCGAAGGTCAAGATAAATTTTCTTATTAAAAAATTTCTCAAGATCCTTCCTTGCCATGATTCCTGTTTTTTTGAGAGCCTGGCCCTGATGACCTATTAAGATCCCCTTTTGAGATTCCCTCAAAACATATATCACTCCTGTTATTCGAATCATATTATCTGACTCCCTGAATGAGTCTATTTCAATTTCAACGGAATAAGGAATCTCTTTCCTGTAGTTCAGCAAGATCTTTTCCCGAATAATTTCACCAGCAAAGAATCGTTCACTTTTGTCTGTTATTTCATCTTTTGGATAATACGGGGGAGATTCAGGTAAGAGTTCAATAATCAGGTTAAATATTTTATCAATGTTGAAACGGTTGATAGCTGAAACAGGTATAATCTCAGCTTTGGGCAATATCTTGTTCCAGTTAACGATCAGCTGTTTAACCTTGCTTTCAGTGGAAAGATCGATTTTATTTATGACCAGCAGAACCGGGACGTTTTTTTTTCGCAGTTTTTTCAGGTAATCCTGTTCCGGATCTAAATTTTCCCCGACATCTGTAATATATATGATGATATCAGCATCGGTGAGTGCGGAATAAGATGCTTTAACCATGTATTCCTGCAGCTTATATACCGGTTGAATGATTCCCGGAGTGTCGGAAAAGACGATTTGAAAATCATTGCCATTCACGATACCCATGATCCTGTGACGGGTTGTCTGAACTTTCGAAGTAATAATTGAAAGCTTCATGCCGGTCAGGGCGTTCATCAGGGTTGATTTTCCGACATTAGGATTTCCAACGATATTTACAAAACCGGCTTTATGTGTCATCACTCGTATGCATTCATTTTTAGCATATTGATCTCTTTTTCTGTAAGAAATCTCCATTGTCCGCGTTTTAAACCTTTTTTCGTCAGACCTGCAAAATAAACCCTGTCCAGTTTTTTAATACGGTAACCGAGTGACTCAAAAATCCTTCTAACGATCCTGTTTCTTCCTGAATGCAATTCGATTCCAACCTGAGTCTTATCGTTTTCATCTGCATAGTGAATGGCATCGGGAGTAATAAAACCGTCTTCGAGCTCAATTCCGTCAGCGATCCTGTTCAGATCTGAACGTGTAAGATTTTTGTTAAGAAAAACATGATAAATTTTCTTTTTGTTATAAGAAGGGTGGGTTAGCCTGAGTGTGAGTTCTCCATCGTTGGTCAGCAATAACACACCTGTTGTATTCCGGTCGAGGCGGCCAACAGGATAAATCCTTTCTGAAATGCCTTTCCCGATCAGATCCATGACCGTCTTTTTTGCAGCAGGATCATCAACAGTCGTAACACAATCCTTTGGTTTATTCATCAGGATATATACTTTATTTTCATCTTTCAGAATTCTTCCGTTGAACCTGACCACATCACCGGGATGAACTTTTGTTCCTAATTTCCCGATGATTTTTCCGTTTACAGAAACAAGCCCCGCAGTAATATATTGATCTGCTTCCCGCCTGGAACAAATACCGGTACCCGCAATGTAACGGTTCAGACGAATCTCTGACTGCCCGGGAATTGATTTTAAACCATCCTTTTGTGGTTTTTTATATCTTCTTTTTTCAGACATTTTAAAAGCTATTAGATTTTACCGGATCATTCATAAAAACAGGACTTTAATGCAAAAATAGTGCATTTCGGGGATTATTTAATATTGGTGTTGCTATATGTGATGTTTAATTCAATTGCCGGTGATCAAATCTGATCTTCCCGTCCGATTGACAATCCCCGATCTGCATCGGGGCAGGCGGACACATTCCAATAACGTTGAGGATGACATATAAAATAATTATGACACACTCCCGAGTCGATAATAATAAATTTCTCAAACAACATTTAAATAATTGTTACCGATTTATCGTTTGAGACATAACTATGAATATAATTGATAATTTTTTTCAATACATTAAACCTTTACGGATTAAAGTTATCTAAAGAAATATTGATTAATGAAAGGCCGGTTCGGGAAGTTTATATCGTTTTTTATCGGGGGGAATTTAGTTATATTTTATTTTTGTGTTTTTTTT
>CAZGOR010000416.1:0-3592 GCA_964527875.1 uncultured Bacteroides sp.
TATTGAATGCTGATCCGGCTTGGGAACCAATACGAAGTGAACCCCGGTTTCAGGATATTTTGAAGCAGATGAATTTCTCTGAATGAAAAAAGTTACAGTTTATTTGGTCAAAATATAAAGGAATGGCAAGTTTAGCTGCAAATTCCGATGTTAGTGAGCACCCTTCTCCGGTTTAAGGTGAACAGTCTGTTTATAATTAAAACGTATAATCGCTTTGTATTGATATTGTGACGCTTATGTTCCGTTTCCCGGTGCTCATTCATTTCCGGAATCATATGCTCAGTTTGCTCCGGAATTAAGTGCTCAGTTCATCCGGATTTTGCAAAACACCCAGTGATTATAAAAAACATTTTAAAAATGTCTCTGTCTCTGATTAAAATCTGTTATCTTGTTTTAAAACAATTGAGTTTATCAATAATTTAAATTCCTTATTATGAAATACCTTAATTTATCCCGTCGTAATTTTCTGAAAAAATCTTCACTCAGTTTCTTAGGAACCGGAATATTAGGAAACAGAACCTTTGTCAATACAGGATCAATGGAAGATAATCATCCTCCGAAAATCAAGGAATACAGGACACTTGGCCGGACAGGATTTAAAGTATCTGATATTGGTTGCGGAACCGTAGAAATACCTCACGAAAACATGCTGAAGTTTCTTATCCGGTCAGGTATTAATTTAATTGATACTTGTGAATTTTATGAAAATGGAAATAATGAAAGGATGGTGGGGCAGGCAATAAAAGATTTTAACCGGGAATCATTATTTATCAATACTAAAATTATCGTTAGAAAGGATGATACAAAAACAAAAATTATTGAAAAGGCCCGCGGTTGTCTTGATCGTTTGCAAACTCCTTATATTGATGGACTTATGATGTCAATTGTTACTTCGAGTGAAGAAGTTAAAAATGAAAATTTTCACATGGCGATAGAACAATTAAAACAGGAAGGACGGATTAAATACTGTGGCGTTGCCTGTCATGGATCAAGCTGGTCCCAAGACTATGAAGAATCCATGGAACAGGTGCTTTTAACTGCTTTGGAAGACCCCCGGTGGGACATTGTCCTGTTGGTTTATAATTTCGTTCAAAAGGAAATGGGTGAAAATATCATAAAAGCGTGCAGTGAAAAGAACGTTGGAACGCTGGCTATGAAGACGGAACCCTTTGGTGGGTCTTTCCTTGATGTCCTTGAACAATTTGAAAAAGCTGAAAGAGAGGGAACGGAATTAAATCAGTACTGGCAAACTTTGTACAATAAATACCTAAACAGACAGGAACTTGCCAAACCATTCCTTGAAAAATATGCACTGCAAAATGACAAAGCCATTCGTGATGCTTCAATACGTTTTATTCTGGATAATCAGGATATGAACTCGGTTTTAATTACTTTCCGGGATTATCAAAGCGCAGAAGAATACATAAACCTGTCAGGTTCAAAACTGACTGAGCCTGACCTGGCAATTATGGATTT
Organism: uncultured Bacteroides sp.; assembly: GCA_964527875.1. Classification (GTDB taxonomy): domain Bacteria; phylum Bacteroidota; class Bacteroidia; order Bacteroidales; family SM23-62; genus LJUQ01. The sequence goes on from CAZGOR010000416.1 coordinate 1,477, forward strand.
TTATCTTGAGAATTTCGGAAATCTCTATTGTCGTCATGCCTGTGGTATCTGCGAATCAGCCTGCCCCTATCATATTCCGGTTAATACCATCATGCGTTATAATCATTACTTCATGGCACAACACCGGCAAAAGTATGGTATGCAACTATATAATGAATTGAAGTTGGAAAACCCGGATGATCTATGCGCAACTTGCCAAGGGTATTGTGAAAAAGCCTGTCCGTATAATGTCCATATCAGGGGATTATTGAATATGGCTCACCGGAATTTGAGTTTTAATGAATTAAATTATACTTAACCGACCTCTGACAGATCGTTTAGAGAATTTGTAAATTCTTTTTTACTATCTGAAAATACCATCTTATCGTATCTAAATTCTGACAATATAGAATAATTGTTTAGAAATAATTTCAAATGAAAAACCGTCCATTTTTTCAATGCCGGTTAACAAGGGAGGTATTTCATGCATTTCAAGTCAGAATCCAGAGTGTATGTTTTTAAGGGGAGAATTATTTATTGTTGGATTTATCGTATCAATCCAGGGAATCGGGATCATAGCCCTTCACATGCCGTTCCACTTTCTGGGCGTAAAGGTCGTTAATGGTGATCATCATGGCTGTTTCTTCAACATTTCCGAAATAGGGATTATTGACTGTTCCGAATGTTTTAAGAGAAGGTGACAGGCTCATGTAAGCATTGATCAGGGGAGGAATATTTTCACCGAAAGCCCGTACACTCTGGGAAAGAATCCTGTAATCTTCCATATAAGTATCCCCGGTAAAGATCCTTTTCATTTCCTCTTCATCGATATTTGTTTTAAGTGGTTCTTTGGGTGTCACGAGATTTTCATTGTCGGGAAAATGCTTTTCCAGGAAATAGAGGATCAGGTTCCTGGCCCGCTGGTTATAGTTTTTGTACATCGTCACTTTACCAAAAAAGTAATTTTTAGCCGGATTATTGATCACAAGCGTTCCAAGGCCGTCCCATAGATTATCCAGGGCATATATTCCTTTACTCGTGCGGCTTGTCGTTTGATAAGCAGGTTGAACAAAGGATCTGCCAAGCTCAATCACATGTGGCAGGTATTCCTGAATGAATTTTTCAGAAAAATGAAATAACCTTGAAGTTGCCAGCGCCTCTTCGATATGATCAGTAGATTCGCTCGTACAGATATGGAATCGATACCCACCCAGGATGTCCTGTTTTTCGGGATCCCAAACGATCAATTGTTTATAAGGATTTTCAGCAGTATCGAAGTCGTCTATGTCAATTGATTTACCTGTCCCGCCTCCTGCTGCCCTGAAAGTAAGTTCCCTCAGCCTGCCGATCTCCTGCATCAGGTTTGGTGAGTCATGACTGGTTACAATATATAATTCATTCCCTGCATTATTCGTAGTCCTTACGAATTTTTCAGGTGTCAATTCTTTAATAATAAGATTTTTGGGAACAGATGAAATAATTTCGTGCATATTCTTCACAACTCATTAATCATTTTCAAAAATAAATATTATTTTTTATTTGATGAATTGGTTTTATCATCATTTGCAAGGGAATATACTTTTGAGCGGATATCATCAGCCCATTCCTGGTAAGACTTATCTTTACTGAGACCGGACCATGGGATCATTTCCCCGAATGTTACTGTAATATCGGCATTTTTATGATTCATGGTTTCGTCAACGAGAAAGAACATCTCGAGGTTCCATTTTATTCCAAGAAATTTGCGGATATTGGCAAGGTTGTAAAAGAAATTGCTGTTTCTGCCGCTGAAATGCACCGGGATAATATCTCTGTGGTATTGAATAGCTTTTGAAACAAAACTTTTCTGCCACTGAAGATCCTGTATGACACCTTTGATTTTTCTTGATACAAGACCGGAAGGAAAAGTAAGAATCTGTATATCGGAATGGAATATCTCATCAAGGAGCAGGGCACTATCCCTGGTTTGTGCTCCGTGTTTATTGATCGGGATAAACAGGTCTTCCAGTACACTCATGTTCATCAGGATGTCGTTTACAAGGAATTTTGCATTACCCAGGTAGCTATTGACAATATCTAATAGTAAAATACCGTCGAATCCGCCAAGAGGATGGTTGGAAGCAAATATAAACCTGCC
>CAZGOR010000417.1:0-3587 GCA_964527875.1 uncultured Bacteroides sp.
ATTTTTTTTAGCTATAGCCTCCTGCAGGGCTGAAATTTCTTTTTCAAAATTCGTGATCCTGGTTTCCAATCCTGCCACATCATCTTCCATATCCTGCACTTCAAGAGGTAATTCACCCCGCAATATCTTGATCCTGTCAATACCGGAATCTACCTTCTGTAACTCATACAGCGCCCTTAATTTGTCCTCAACAGACATTTCGGTGATTTCCTCTGTTTTCATCTTTTCTGCTGTATCCTTCTTTTCTGTTGTTTTCTTCTTTTCTGCTGTTTTCTTCTTTTCTGCTGTATTCTTCTTTTCTGCTGTTTTCATCTTTTCTGCTGTATCCTTCTTTTCTGTTGTTTTCTTCTTTTCTGCTGTATTCTTCTTTTCTGCCATCTTTTAAAAATAATTAACCGGATTTGTGTTTACTTTCGAAAAATGAACTGCAAAGTTAGGGAAATTTTTTAATAGTATATCATGAAATAATTCAGCTGTAAACTGCTCACTTTCATAATGTCCAATATCTGCAAATACAATTTTCCCATCTGCATCAAAGAACTGATGGTATTTCAGGTCGGCAGTAAGGAAGATATCCGCTTCCTGTCTGATGGCTTCCTTTAAAAGACTGCTGCCACTGCCCCCACAAACTGCGACTGTCTGTATTTTCCTTTTCAGAAGTCTGGAATGACGAATGATCCGGGATGAAAATTTATTTTTTATTTGTTTCAGAAAATATTTTTCATCAACAGGTTCCGGCAACTGCCCGATCATACCCATGCCTGCATCATAATATTGATTATCGAGCGGATACAAATCATAAGCCACCTCTTCATATGGATGTGCCCCGAGTAATGCTTCAATCACGGCAGATTGCCTGTGTTTCGGGAATATCGTTTCCACCCTTATCTCCTTTTCGGTATGAAGTTCACCTTTTTCCCCGACATAGGGATCAGTCTCCTCCGATGCCCTGAAAGTTCCCTCACCGGGTAAATTAAAACTACACTGGTCATAGTTGCCTATGACACCTGCACCAGCCTCAAAAATTTTTTCCCTCACCTTCTGTGCATGATCTGGAGGAACAAAAAATACCAATTTCCTGAGTTCTTCCTGCCTGGGTAAAAGAATTCTGGTATTCTCCAATCCAATCTTCCGGCAGATGATCCTGTTAACACCTTCCCGCACTGAATCGGCATTTGTATGCATGGCATAAAGCGCAATGTCGTTACGGATAGCTTTGATGATACACCTTTCTACATAATGTTCTCCGGTAAGCTTTTTAATGGCAGAAAACAGGATAGGATGGTGTGAAATGATCATTCCCGATCCGAGAGAGATAGCTTCATCGATCACATCCTCTGTCACATCAATACTGAGCAACACACTTTCGACAGATTGCCCGGGATCACCTGTAATCAATCCCGAATTATCATAAGATTCCTGATACGATAACGGGGCAAAAGACTCCAGGCAGGAGATGATTTCTTTAATTTTCATAGTAAATGAAAGACCGTGCTATTGATTCATTTCTTCCTTGATCTCCAATAGCATTCTCTTAATATTGTTAAGAGATTTGATAACTTCGAAGTTATTTATCGCATCATCTTTGTTTTCTTTAAGCTTCTTCTTTACACCTTTAAGTGTCATCCCTCTTTCTTTGACAAGATGATAGATAATGTGAAAATTATCAATATCCTCTTTGGTAAACAGCCGGTTACCTTTTTTATTTTTTTTTGGTTTGATAATATCAAAATCTTTTTCCCAAAAACGGATCAGTGAAGTATTGACATTAAACATTTCTGCTACTTCACCAATGGTGTAGTAAAGTTTCTCAACTTGTTTTTCTTTATAAGGCATCTGAAAAGTGAAAAAAAGAGTATATATTACATTTTGCAAGTTGCAGATTGCAAGTTACAAGTTACAAGTTATAAATGCCAATTTTTACTATTCTAAAATAAATAATTTGATCAAAAAAAACAACTAGATTTTATTCTGAACCGAAACAATACAGGTATCCATTACGTGAAGCGATGTATATTTTTCTGTTCCAGGCAACAGGTGTTGCTTCAAAAGTTGCTGAAAATCTGTCTATTAAAAAGAAATTGCCCAGATCGTCGAATTTAAAAAGAAATAAACCGTGGTAGCCGGCGGCGATAAGTTTATCATTTACAAAAACGGGAGTAGAAATAGAGGGGCCGATATATTTTTTAAATATCAGTCTGGGTAGCGGATAAGAAGTTGAAGCATCCGGGCCAGCAACTGTCATATCTGGTTCTGTCTGCTGGTGAGCGACGACATATAAATAACCATCAATACCTGTAAAAGCTGCAAAATTCGACGGCCTGTCTGAAAAATATGAATCTGTAACACCAGCAGTTCCTATCACACCCCCTTCCCAGGAAGACAAGGTACTATCTGCTGTCGGGAAAAACCAGACAACACAATCTTCAGGATCCTTTGACGGGTCGAGTTTAAAAACTCCTCCATGCCCAGGTATGAATTGTTTTTCAACAGAAACAAGAAGACAGTTATCACCTGTAACTACAGTCGACCCGTCAATATCGGAACCGATGTGGAAATCCCAGTCCAGTTCCCTGGTTTTCATATTATAACCATAAACATGTCCGGATCCGGATGCGATGTAGATATGATCCCCCAGCCGGCAGGGTGACGCTTCAGTAACGATATTATACCGGTGTGCCACGACATCTTCTTTTTCATATAGTTTTATTTCCTGAATGATTTCAGGTTGAATCATGCCATTTTTAACGCCAGCCCTGGCCGGATCAGGATCAATAACGGTAAAGAGAGAATTTTCAAGCCCGGTATAAAGAGTATCATTGATAATCAGTGGAGATCCATCAGCATCCCTGCTGTATGAATCTGTTAATTTAACATCTAATCTCCACAATTCTTCACCTGTCAGGTAACTGATAGCCCTGAAACTGGGGATATGTTTGCTGTCGAGATAATTCCCTACACCCAGGCGGCTACCCTGGAATATGATATATTCTGAACGATTTTCTATGCTCCGGGCATGATGCCAGATGGTGCCCGTTCCTTTCACAACATCGTCAAACGCATATTTCCATATTATCCGGCCGTCACCGGCATTAAATTTTATCAGGTGATGGTTATAAGCTCCCTGGATCAGGAACAATTGCCTGTTTTCCTCTACAAGCAGCGGCTGGCCTGTCCAGCCGGCACCTGCCCAGATCACTGAACCCGCCTTTCTTGAGATAACCGTTTCACCCTTCCCCAGATAATGTTTCCAGATAATATTAAGTTTATCCGGCGCCTCATTTCCATAATAATTCCGTTTTTCATTACCCAAAAACGTTCCGATAAGAATATTTATGTCCGGCACCGAAATTTCCTGTTGCTGGCAAAGAGTGGTTTTCTGAAAAATCAGCAGGAAAAGAAACGTGTAAATGAGTCGTATCATATTCAACAGAAAAACAAATGTGTCCGGTTGGAAACTCTTCCAAAGTAACTCGGGGGGACAGGCGGGCTTTTCTGTTATTCTCCACACTGGCTGAATGTGTCCGGTTAGAAACCGGACTTTTCTGTCACATCCCTGGTGGATAAAACTGCCGATTAAAAATCGG
>CAZGOR010000418.1:0-3577 GCA_964527875.1 uncultured Bacteroides sp.
TCAAAAATGGTATCGGATTGCACATCGAAATATTCCGAAGCTAAACCGCCTGTGGGGGCATTGGGATCAAGAACAAGGATCCCTTCATGTGAATCACCCAGTCCCAGTTCATCTTCCGCGCAGATCATCCCTTCAGAAAGCACACTCCGGATCTTTGTGTCCTGAATGGTAAGGCTTTCCTCTCCTTTGTATAATGTTGTACCGGGAGTTGCCACAATCACTTTCTGTCCCTTCTGAATATTTGGTGCTCCACAGACAATATTCAGCAGGTCATTTTTACCGATGTTAACTTTTGCAACACTCAGCTTATCGGCATCAGGATGTTTTTCACAGGAGAGCACTTCCCCGATCACGCATCCTTTAAGTCCCCCCCTGATTGATTCAAAAGATTCTATCCCTTCAACTTCCAGACCGATATTGGTCAGAATATCCGCCAGTTCCTCAGGACTGTGATCAATATCAATGTATTCCCGAAGCCAGTTGTATGAGATTTTCATGTTATGCTACCTGTAAAAGCTAAGAAACAAAAGTAGGAAAAAATAATTAGTTCCCGGTTCTCAGTGGGTGTGAGTTTGAGTGAAAGGTGAGGAAGAAGTTTTCGGTTCTCAGTCCCGAAAAACTCCAAATCTCTGATTTGCTAGTTTTTCGAGGATCCTCGAATTTCTGAGCATCCGCCTAAGGCGGATTGCAGAAATTCGGGATTCTCGTTTGAGTGGGGATTTGAGTGTGATTAATCAACTGTTTGAATGTACCGGCTGGAACATGACTTTGCAACCAGCATCGGTGAATTAAATGTCCCGGCTGGAAAGCCCCAACATACTCCCAACATTGGTAAGTTAAATGTCCCGACTAAAAGTCGGGCTCTACATAATTATATTCCGAATTAAAAAATGGTTCGACTGAAAGTCGAACCTACATTTAGAATTAAAATTGGTCATTGTCGGCCGACTTTTAGTCGGCCTTCATTCTCATTATCAGATGCCTGTAGAGCCCGGTTTTCAAACCGGGTCATTCAATATTACTTATTTTCCTATCTTTGTAGTTCATTTAAAATTGGTGAAATTGGAAGAGAAAGGGAACAGGTTGATCCTCATAACCAATGATGATGGCGTTCGTGCCAAGGGACTTTTAACCCTTATTGATATTGTCAGACCATTGGGAGATATTTTTGTGATAGCTCCGGAAGAAAGCCAGTCGGGTATGTCACATGCCATAACTGTGAAGACACCGATCAGGGTTAAAAAGATCAAAGAGGAAAAAGATATTGTCATGTACAGCTGTAACGGTACCCCTGCCGATTGTATCAAGTTGGCGCTGAACAAGTTTCTCGGGAGGTATCCAGATCTGATCCTTTCCGGGATCAATCATGGCTCAAACTCATCTGCCAGTGTTATATATTCCGGGACTATGGCTGCTGCAATTGAAGGATGTATGAATGGTGTTCCGTCGATCGGACTCTCCCTGCTGGATTTTTCCCCTGAAGCTGAGTTTAATGGTATTATTAAATATGCAGAACAGATCATCATCCGGTCACTGGAGGATGGGATCCCTGAAAGTACCTGTCTGAATGTGAACTTTCCGGCCAATCATTCCGGAGAGATCAGGGGAGTGAAAATATGCAGGCAAACAAGAGGCCATTGGGTTGAGGAATTTGATCATCGCATCGATCCTCAAAATAAAGAATATTACTGGTTGACGGGTGAATTTATTAATCTTGAACCAGACGCTGACGATACAGATGAATGGGCCCTGAAACATAATTTTATTTCTGTGGTGCCTGTACTTGTCGATCTGACATCCTATGGGGCTATAGATCATCTGAAAGAATGGAAGTTTGAGTGAGGAGGGGAAAAGGAAAAAGTAAAATGAAATCCCGCTTTAATAATATTCTTCTCGGTTCAGTACTTGGAATCATCGTCCCCGTGATCACAATATTGGTTGCACATAAAATAAGATTCGATCAATATCAGCTTGATGAGTTTTTTAGAATTCTCCTTGAGAAAAAGATACTCAGTTCACTGCTCAGCCTTTGTGCGATACCAAACCTGCTGGTTTTCCTGATATTCATATGGCTGAACTATCTTTATTCCGCCAGAGGAGTATTACTCAGTACTTTTATCATTGGTTTTGTCATTGTAGTTGTAAAATTTTTATTGTAATCTATGAAGTATTATCTCATTGCCGGCGAGGCATCAGGTGATTTACATGGTTCAAATCTTATGAAAGGGATCAGTGAGGCAGATGAAGATCCCGGTTTCCGGTTTTTCGGGGGAGACAAGATGCATGCCCGGGGAGGAACACTGGTAAAACATTACCGGGATATGGCTTACATGGGACTCTTCGAAGTCCTTCTGAATATCCGTACGATCCGGAAAAACTTTCAATTGTGTAAAAAAGATGTTCTTTCCTGGCATCCGGATGTGATCATCCTGATCGATTTTGCCGGATTTAATCTTAGAATCGCAAAATTTGCCAAAAAGCATGGTTTGAGGGTTTTTTATTACATCTCGCCCAAAGTGTGGGTATGGAATAAATCAAGAGTAAAAATCATCAGGAAAACGATCGACCGGATGTTCGTAATTCTTCCTTTCGAAGTGGATTTTTACAAACAATTCGACTATGATGTGGAATATCTTGGTAATCCTACCCTGGATGCTGTTGCGGAAAATCTTGATATCAAAGATGATGCGGATACTTTTATCCCAAAAAACCAACTCAATGAAAAGCCTGTCATTGCATTGTTGCCTGGCAGCAGGACACAGGAGATTGAAAGGTGTTTGCCTGAAATGCTTGGTATTGTTCCAGATTATCCTGAATATCAATTTGTTATTGCAGCATCACAGGGACTGGATCGGGATTTATACAACAGATATATTGAAAAAACAGATGTCGGTATTGTATATTCTCAGACATACGATCTGTTAAGCCATTCCGTTGCTGCTGTTGTTACTTCAGGAACAGCCACGCTTGAAACAGCCCTGATGAATGTACCCGAAGTCGTCTGTTATAAGACCGGATTATTCTCTTATCTTATCGGTAAACATTTTGTGAGGTTACAATTTTTTTCCCTGGTAAACCTGATCACAGGTAAAGAGGTAGTAAAGGAAATATTGCAATATCGTGTGAAGGAAAAAATTTCTGCCGAACTAAGCACGATTTTATATGATAAGGATTACAGGGCAGAGATGTTGAATAATTTTAAAAAACTTAGAAAAATATTGGGCGAGCCGGGAGCATCCCGGCGGATAGGCCTAAAAATTGTTGATCTGGTTAAGTCGAACCGGTAAGATCAACCGAAGATCATGAACATTCCTAAACTGTTGTTTTATCTGTTTTTTCTTTCTGTTTTTTCCGAAGCATCATCGGTCGACATCAGGATAAGCTTGTATCATCCAAACATTATTCATTCAGTTATTGTTAGTTGCCCGGCAGGCCGGTATTTTTATATGACTGATGCGGGTAACACCAATGAGTTAAAGAGTGGCCGGAGTATTTTTCTGAAAGTTTATAAAAACAGAATCTGGATCAGGGAGGAAAATAAAAACTGGATTCAAACAACAGGTTTAAGTTTCAGTAG
>CAZGOR010000419.1:0-3575 GCA_964527875.1 uncultured Bacteroides sp.
TCTCTGTTTCCTCTGTGGTTAAATGTTTTAATAGACTTTTTAGACAGCCTCTTATGGTAACAAAGGGAGAAACAGTCAAACCCGGTTGTCAACCGGGGGAATTATCAGGTGTTAAGCTTCAGGCAGCAGGCTCAAGGTGCGGATTTCAAGTTAAAGAATCAATTGCCGCCGGCTTTAGCCGACAGAATAAAATTGCAAATTACATGTTACAGGTCATAAGATTAGAATTCAACACATTAATAAACAAACAATTATCATAATGAAAAAGATTTTGTTTTTAATAGGAGCAATATTAATTGTCACAACAGGGTTCAGTCAGCAGTTTGAAAATGAAAAAATTAATGCGAGTGATTTTGAGAAACTGAAGGTCAGGGTAGGTGCCGGTTTTGCAATGCAGTTTCAGGAACTGAATCATAGGGCAGATTCTGCTGAATTGATCCCTTTAGGTTCAGGTATTAACCTGCCGACAGCTAATTTGGTTATAGAGGCGGATCTTGCGAGCGGGATAAGAGTGAGCCTGGAAACTTATTTGTCTTCGCGCCACCATGTGGAAGCATGGGTAAAAGGCGGATATCTGCTCATAAATGAATTGCCGTTTCTAAACTCCGGTTTTACAGATAAGGTAATGGAGATCACCACATTGAAGATTGGTGTAATGGAGTTGAATTACGGAGATGCTCATTTTCGCAGGTCTGATAATGGCAGGGTTATTCAGAATCCATTTGTTGGCAACTATATCATGGATGCATTTACAACTGCTCCTGCACTTGAAATTCTTATCCGTCATAATGGATTATTGATCATGGGTGGTTTGAATACCGGATCACTTAAACCTGCTTTATCCGGTTTCAGTCCTTCATCAGGAGAGTATACTGAATATAACATGTTTAAGGAAATGGCCTTTCATTGGAAAGCCGGGTATGATAATCAGGTTACGGATGATTTAAGACTGCGTACTACTGTATCGGGATTCCATTGTTTTAACCATCATTTTGGTTCTCTTTATAATGGCGACCGGACCGGTTCGCGTTACTACCTGGTGATGAAGCCACAAACAAATAATGCTTCGGATGTGGATCCGGCATCGGGTCATACATCGGGCCGTTGGGGACCCGGATTTACGGATAAGAACAATGCTATTATGACAAACCTGTTTGGAAAGTTTAAAGGCCTTGAATTATTCGGAACCTTTGAATATACCACGGGGATATCAGCCTTCGGAGGTGCTGAATTTACATATCAGCAGTTTGCTGTTGAAGGCCTGTACCGGTTTGGGAAAAATGAACAGTTTTATGGAGGTGCCCGCTATAACCTTGCTTCCAATCAGGATGATGAGTCGGTAAACAGGATCCAGGCTGGTGCAGGCTGGTTCCTGACCCAAAATATTTTGACCAAAGTGGAATATGTAAACCAGAACTATAAAGATTTCAGATTGTATAAGAGTGCTGATGCAGGATTCAATGGCATCATGGTAGAAGCTACGATTTCTTTCTGAAGTAAGGATTTCCGGAAACACAATCATACAATTAGCTGATTACAAAAGAACACCCCCTGTAAAATTCATGGATTTAGTTAAGGTGAAGAATGAAGTTACTATCAGTTTTTCTTTTAATTTTATTGCTTCATGAAAAAAATGAACTCGTTATACTGATTGAAAGAAAATATTGATAATAAAAAATTACTGATAATCAGCTATTTTAATTAAGCAAGTTTCGAAACGTGTTGCTGACTATAAAACGGTTTATAAATTAATATTTAGAAGATTGAAATTTTCCACCAGAACGAGATACGGCATCAGAGCGATGGTTGAAATTGCCCTGAATGAATCCGGGAAAGGCATTTATCAGAAAAAAATCGCTGAAAACCAGGATATTTCTGTAAAATATCTGGATCATATTATTCATGCACTGAAAGCATCCGGATTAATTACCAATATAAAAGGAAAAAAAAGCGGTTATATTCTTACACGCCAGCCTTCTGAAATAACGATGTATGATATCCATAATGCATTTGAGCCGGGGATCTGTATCATTGATTGTCTTTCTCCGAATATTAGCTGTGATCGTGAAGACAAATGTGCTGCAAAAGGATTCTGGGGTAAGCTGAATAACCAGATTGTTGATTATTTCAAATCGGTTACCCTTGAGGATCTGGTAAATGAGCAGATCAAACTGGATGATTTTGTGAATCAATAAAGAACACTTCCAAAGTTTGTGATCCAAGCGGGATCTTCCCTCTTATTATTAAGCTATAGAAACTGAATTATACTTTAATTCATGAATTTGATACATACAGGTTCAGGTATTTCAATCGTATAACCAGTAGGATTCAGATCACCGGTCTCAGCATCAATCCGGAAGGAAATAATATTGTTACTGCGCTGATTTGCAACAAGGAGGAATTTCCCCAAAGGTTCAACGGCGAAATTCCGGGGAAAGTCACCCTGTGTCTGTTCATAACCTGCTCTTGCCAGGATACCGGTTTCCTGATTGATTGTAAAGATTGCAATGCTGTTATGTCTCCTGTTTGAACCATATAGATATTTACCAGCCGGATGGATATGAATATCGGCGCAGTAGTTAATACCGGTATAATCTTCAGGTAGTGTGGAAACTGTCTGTATTTCATTTAATCTTCCTTCAGTGGAATCATACAGAAAAGCCGTTACGGTTGAGTTCAGTTCATTGATCACGTAAGCAAATTTCCCGTCCGGATGAAAGGTAAAATGTCTGGGACCGGCTCCTGGTTTCAGAGACACATGAGGTGTATCGTTCGGCCTTAATGTTCCTTTGTCCTGATCAAACCGGTAGATCAATATTTTATCGAGGCCGAGGTCGGGAACAAAGACGAAATGATTGTCAGCAGATACAACGATTGAATGAGGATGAGGAGCACTCTGACGGTCTGGGTTGATACGCTGCCCTGTATGCTGAACAGATTCAATATGCTTTCCAAGTTTCCCGTCTTTCAGGACAGGTAAAATGGTCACATTCCCTCCGGAATAGTTAGCTAGCAGTATAAATCTGCCTGTATTATCAATAGAGATATAACAGGGTGATCCTCCAATTGTCAGTTGCCGGTTTAAATACCTGAGGTTGCCATTTTCAGGATCAATGGCAAAGGAGCTCACTGCCCCGCCCGGATTACCATTTGTTTCCGCAACTTCATTTACAGTATAGAGGAAATGGTTCTCTTTGCTGATTGCAAGAAAAGAAGGATTATCAATCCCAATGATTTTCTCTTTTAGCAGGATTTCACCTGTACGGGAATTTAACCTGCAAAAGTAAATTCCACCATTTTGTCCTGTACCATAAGTTCCAACGTAGAAATCATTCCTGGTCAGATCATTTTTAGCCAGTAATCTGGAAAAATAACTTCCTGGAGTTATAAGTATGGTCGATGCAAGACTGAAATTTTTTATAAATCTCCGGCGGTTCATGTGATCAGTTTTTGTGTAATATCTTAAATATTAATCTAAATTCTGCATAAATTTAAACTTTCTTGACTTAAATGAGTCTAATAGAGGCTGTCTAAAAAGTCTATTAAAACATTTAACCACAGAGGAAACAGAGATT
>CAZGOR010000420.1:0-3569 GCA_964527875.1 uncultured Bacteroides sp.
ATCTCTGAGCCTGCCCCATGTCACGATCCTGTTACAAGCTGCCTGCCAGGTATTTGAACCTGCAACCTCAGGCGTATCTGAAAGCCAGAATATTCCTGAATCAAGCAATGTAAATTGATCCTCTCTGTAAAGTAACGGTACACTTTCCCCTTCCAGCGGATCTTTTTCTCTTGACCGGCAGATAATCCTGTAACCGGGTAGTTTTGTTTTCAAATATTTTATCTGGACCGGCAACACTTCCTGGAGACCGGCAATATCAATCCCGGAAAAGTTTTCAATAATACCATCCCTTCGATTATTCCAATTGTGTGTCTCAGGCTGATCCGAAGCATACCGGATATTATATGTCATTATATTCAATCTGAGATTTTGATCATCCTGGCTGTGTAGTATGCCACTCCTGCCCGCAAAAAGAAGGCATGCAAATCCTGTAATGTACATCGATATATTCATTGTAAATTTATTTAACTCATTATTCGATCTTTTAAATTAATAAAATTTTTTTTCTCGCAGATTAATGCAGATTATTTCATAAATTTCCGAATACCATGCAACGTTTTCAAGCCTGTCATACGCAGAATATACTGAAGTGGTATGCCAAGCCTGAGCGCATGGAATATAAAGGTGTTTCGTGCAACCCTGGTTGAAAACAGCTTATATTTCGGGACTTCTCTGGTCAATTTTTCCAAACCCTTATGTATTTGAATTTTAACCGGCTGGTTGATACCGGCAACCTTGCCCACAACCTTAATGCACCTGTTTATATCCGCATTCCTGATATCCGGAAAGATTTTATTCCCCGGCATGTTCCGGTTATACCTGTTAAATATCTCTTCAATATATTTACTGAATGAGACTGACGGGGTTTTCCGGTTTTCAGACTGCAAGATATTTATATTGTTTTGTATATCAGTATTTATACCCAAAAGCCGTAGCTGGGAATGCTTTAATCCTGTAAAACACATAAAACAAAATATATATCTTACTTCAGACAGTAACTGTTCTGTTAATTCTGCATGATAAAGTGCCATAAGCTCATCCCATCCAAGATAAAGATCTGCCGGATCTGCTTTATATGAATGATCCCACGGAAACCTGTAATTCCTGTAATACATATTTTTATTGTAACCTTTGTGGGTTGACCAGTTGAGGAACCACTTGAGAATATTCATATTCCTCAGTATGGTTGAATTCGATTGCCCTTTTTTCAGGAAATAATCCGCATATTTTCTGTAAAAATCCTCATTTATCCGGTCGAAATCAACCTGGTATCCCGAGTTTCCCGAAAAAGCCCTGAGATGCCTGTAATTTGTTTTGATCTTCCGGAATGTATAAATGGACCATCTTTCATTATTTTCTTCAATAAACCTGATATAGGCATCAAAGAATTTGTGCCCGGAATGTGTTTTCCTGTTTCTCAGGTTTTCCCTGAAGTAAGTGTTCCCCGGTTGTATCCCTGTCTGCCTGGCTTCTCTGTATAGGTTGATAACCCCGAGAGCCAAAGAATTCAGATAAGCGTTTATCTGTTCACTAAATGGAACCTTTTCCTGGATCTTCTGCATTTCGAAATCCCATTTCTCAAAATCAGTCTTCTCACCTGTATTAAACTGGAATCTCCTGCCATCATAACTGAAATACATTAATATAGGCACATTACGTGTTTTGATCCTGCCATATTGATCTCTTCTTCTTTCCAAATAAAAATTTACTGAAGACATTTTACATACATTTTTACATACGAATATAAAAATAATCGTAATATAATTAATCCAAAAATTATTAAAAATTTTGAATAATTATAAACCTTTTTGAATATACTTTTAATTAATAATTTGTTAATGAGGTAATTAATTTTTATAAAATAATAATGATATAATAAATTAAATTAGTCTTTTTTACTATTATATATTTTAAAATTCAGCATTAAAATCTGATTTTTTCTTTTTATTTATATTGTTTTCCGTTTTCTGCATTCTAATTTCGATTATGATATAATTTGTATTTATTAACTTCGAAACAGATATAGAAAAGACCCATAATTCCAATATTTCATTGATTTCCTTATGTACAAAGACATACAATTCATATTAACAAAAGACGGTTCTCACACGCTTTATATACCTGAATTGGATGAATACTATCATTCAATTCATGGTGCCATTAATGAATCGGTGCATGTTTTTCTGAAGGCCGGTTTCAGTCATCATCCTTTGTTAAATATCAGGGTGCTGGAAATCGGATTTGGAACGGGACTGAACACTATTCTGACAATGACCCGTTCAGCGGAAGAAAACAGAACGGTCACCTATCACACAGTCGAACTGAATCCTCTTCCTGTTGACATTATAAACAGGCTTAACTATCCACAATTGCTTAAAGGAACATCTAAAGAAATATTCGTAAAAATCCATGACATTCCCTGGAATACCGAACAGGAAATTACTTCTTCTTTCAAATTAAAGAAAATTCTGACAGATATACAGGATTATAAACCCGCCGGACGTTATGATCTGGTATATTTCGATGCATTTGCACCTGACAAACAGCCTGAAATGTGGAAACAGGATATATTGCTTAAAATCTATAATATGATGGACGAAGGTGGTATCCTAACAACTTATTCTTCAAAGGGTGGAATAAAAAGAAAGTTTGAAAATTGTGGGTTTCACGTTGAAAAAATTCCTGGTCCACCAGGGAAACGAGAAATGCTCAGATGTTTAAAAAAAATTTAAATCCTATGACCGATATTTTATCAATTTCCGGATAAAGTATTAAATAAGGTATCCTGAAGGTTCAAAAACTATACTTAAATGACTAAATTCACCAGTTCTTTTTTTAATCATTAAATATCAATAAAATGAAACTCAGAGTAATTTTTGCAGCAGTTTTGTCAGGGAGTATCATACTGATCTCATGTCAGAATAAAGTCAGTACCGTAAAACTGGATTCTGAACTGGATACAGTAAGTTATTGTATTGGCATAAACATTGGGAATAATCTGAAGAGCAGCCCGATGCAGGAGATTAATTACGATGCCCTTTTTAAAGGGATTCAGGACATATACAATGATGAGGAGCTTCTGGTTGATCCATACGAGGCAAACAATAAGATCAATACTTATTTAAGCAGGCTTGAAGCTCTCCAATTCCAGTCAAATTTGGAGGAAGGTGAAGAATTCCTTGAAAAAAATAAAACCAGGAAGGATGTAGTCCCATTGCCCAGCGGTCTTCAATACAGGATCATCAGGGAAGGTACGGGATCCAAACCAAAGCTTACGGATAATGTAACGGTTCATTACCATGGAACCCTCGTTGATGGTACCGTTTTTGATTCTTCCGTGGAACGGGGTGAACCTGCAACGTTTCCTGTGAATCAAGTTATCCAGGGCTGGCAGGAAGCGCTTCAGCTGATGCCGGTTGGATCAAAATGGGAAGTTTTTATCCCCTCCGAACTCGCGTACGGTATGAGACCACCACCAAACACGGAGATCAAACCCAATATGGTTTTGATTTTTGAGATTGAGTTATTATCGATTGAAGAGTGATTTATGAAGTTTTCAAAATATTCAT
>CAZGOR010000421.1:0-3540 GCA_964527875.1 uncultured Bacteroides sp.
TTACCATACTTGTAGAAAACAAAGCGATGTAGATTCAATATTAAACAGTCCGTATATTAAAAATCCACGAGTAGTTTGGGAAAAGCACAAACCAGCGACTAAAGAATCTCCAAGTTATTCTTCTCAAGCCCAAGATGAAGAGGATTTCGCTACGGCTATGTACGAATCTCGATATTGGGACAACCCTGAAAAGGCTTTGAAAGACGTGCGAGCACATAAAATAGTGATATATATATTAACAGCAATAGCTTTTATTCCTATTATTTTGGTTGGTATTTATGAGGGACTTAAAGCCGCTTCCATTGTGACACTTGTGTTCTGTCTTATAATGGCATTTAATATATTAATATATCATGTAAATTATAATAGATATAAGAAAATGATGTTAAAAAAATCAAAAAGTGAAAGAGCTTCGGACAAAGCTGCATCGCCTTCTAAAAGATTGCCTTCTATTGCTAAACTAACCGAAAATAAAATAAATCCGCCGACTATTTCTGATGAAAATGTATATATTAAAAGATGTTTAAAGCAGGAATTTAAGGAAGAAGTGGAAGAAAGAATATGGAATAGTGATCCTGCTTTTGATTTTGTCCTATCTCAATATAATTCACAACAGTTTGATACTGCAATTGAAAATGGTGAAAAACTTATATCAAAATTTAATGATTTTGATTTACTCTATAAATGGATAGGTGATGCCTATCGTAATCTATCCCAATTTAAAGAAGCTTATAAAATATTGATACAAGGTTTATTGAAATCAAAAAGAAAATCCCTTTTATTTGGAACAACAGGGTCAGGCATTGAAATGTGAAATGATAGATTCTTTGAATCGAAGTTAAATGGTTGAATAGAAAAATAGTTGAATTGTAAAAACAAAAACTTAATTTTCTCTGCGTCTTTTTAGTATTTTCGAAATTTTACGTTGACAAAGATGAGTATTATTTCTATAATACTGATGTATATGGAGTCACCCATAAATTTTAAAATCAGTTTAAACGGCTTAACAAAGGAGTCATTGTGATTAATATTAGTACATATAAACTATGTTAGATGTCCAGAAATCTTATGATGATCAGAAACTTAAATGGGGGAAAAAGTAAAAGTTACCATAGAATTAATAAATATTGGTCAAATCTGATGAAATTAAATAAATATAAGCAGGATAGGTGAATATAATGTTCAGTTATATAAAAAAGAGATATATTATTTCACTATGTTTTCCATTACTCTTAGTAGGTAATTTGATCTTTGCACAAGGTGATTCTCTTGTATGGGCAGATGAATTTGAAGGATCAGAGGTGGACACGAATAATTGGTCTTTTCAAATCGGTGACGGAACAAGTGAGGGTATACCCGGTTGGGGAAACAATGAACTTGAATATTATCGGGCAGAAAATGCAACTGTTGATAGTGGATATTTGATCATTACTGCAAAAGAGGAAAATTATGGAGGAAAGAATTATACCTCGGCCCGATTACGTACTATCAATAAAGCCGATTTTTTATATGGCAAATTCGAAGCCAGAATAAAATTACCCAGAGGACAGGGGATGTGGCCGGCATTCTGGATGTTGCCTACGGATCAAGCCTACGGGGGATGGGCAGCTAGCGGTGAGATCGATATTATGGAGGCTGTAAATATTCCTACAGAAATACACGGTACGATTCACTTTGGAGGTGAGTGGCCGGCGAATGTGAGCAGTGGTGCTGTTTATACGGACGGAGGTACTGATTTTTCTGAAAATTTTCATATTTATACGTTTGAATGGAAGCCGGATACATTAAAATGGTATGTCGATAGCATTCTTTTTTCTATTAAGCCTAAGAACTTATGGTGGAGTAGCGGAGATACCAGCTCTACTGCGCCATTTGATAAGCAGTTCCATCTGATTGTCAATCTTGCTGTTGGCGGAAATTGGCCGGGCGCTCCAGATGAGAGTACAGAATTCCCTCAGCATTTATTCGTTGATTGGATCAGGGTTTACGAATTCGAAGATACTGCATCCGGCATAAAATACTTAAGAGTGCCTAACCGTTTTGTTTTAGATCAAAATTATCCCAATCCGTTTAATTCAAGTACAATCATCCCTTATCAGTTGAAAACTAAAAGTGATGTAATACTCACTGTCTACGACCCGACCGGACGAGAAGTAAAAACGTTAATAAATACACAACAAAATGCAGGGAAACACTCAGTTTCATTTGACGCCACCTGTTTTGGGAGTGGAATTTACTTGTATAAACTTAAAGCAGATTCGTTTGAACATAGCCGTAAAATGATACTATTGCGGTAATCAGCCTGTCGCAGTAGGTTCAAAACAGAATCACTGGGTCTGCCCTTGTATTTACAGGATCAAACATTGAAATGTGAGAAGTTTGACATTAATTACCTCACGCAAAGACACTAAGACACAAAGTTTTTGTTTTTAAGCCAATAGCCAAAGGCTAAAGGCAAATAGCTGTGTTTAGTAAAAAATGTTGACAAAGAAGGGAGATTTATTATAATTTTGATATGGGAACTGTGGGGCAATATACAGATACAAATTACAAAATGAAAAGCAAACCTAAATTTCTTGTACTAGTATTTTTTGTGTTTTTTGCGTCTTGTGCTTCTAAGCCTCCTTTAACAAAATTAATCGGCAATTTTCGAGTAGAGAGTGATTTATTTCTGGCGCAATTCGATTGTAAAACTGATGTTGATGATATCCACTCTATTGCCGGAGTTGCAACTATACTAAACGATCCTCGATTTTCCGATGTACGCTATCATGCAGTCGCTGGTGCTTACGGAATTCAGGAAGGCCAATATGTTCCTGCTGACGAGTTGTTTGAAGCCTCCTTTGGGAATAATTGGTCTGATGCACACTCAAACTACGAAGGTGCGTTGAGAGAAGTAACTCACCTTGTAACTAACGTTTTGAAAGATGGAGGCAATATTTGGGTCGCTGAAGCTGGGCAATCCGACTTTTCTGCGGATCTCGTTCGAAACATTAAAGCAGCGTTACCAAATGTAAATACAACAGCACGAATACACATTGTACAACACAGTGACTGGAATGAAAATAGCGCAGCTCCGGATAATCTGTCTTTCATTAAAGCAAGTGTTTGCTATCATAAAATTCCCGATGGAAACACTATTGGTAATGGGTCGCCAGGGTTTAAATCAGATGAAATAGTAAAATGGCAAGATTATATTAATAATCCTGTACTTTTACATATTTGGGAGATAGCGTTAGAGATTGCGAATGAGTACAATGGCAAAGAGAATCGCTATAACAATCCTGCAATTGCCAATGGTGGGATGGACTTCTCTGATGTATCGGAAACCTGTTGGATTTTCGGGTTCGATTATTTGGAGAATATACAGCAATTTTTTGAGGAATTTTCTACATCATCAGACTTGTGAGCAATAAGTTAAACTTAATAGTGTTTGGTTTATTTTTAGTGAGGAATCACAGGGTCAGCCCTTGAATTGTGAAATGATAGATTCTTCGAATCTTAGATAAATAGTTGAATTAAAAAATAGTCAAATAGGAA
>CAZGOR010000422.1:0-3523 GCA_964527875.1 uncultured Bacteroides sp.
CTGTCTAAAAAGTCCATTAATTTTTATTTCTCGCAGATTAACGCAGATTCCTGCCTGCCGAAGTGCTTCGGCGCGCAGGCAGGGATCTGCGAATAACTTGTCCGCCTAAGGCGGATCTGCGAGAAGCCTTTAAAAACTTTTTAGACAGCCTCTTCATTCACCGATTTAAAAATTATTTTAAAAACGCACTATACATCCAAACCATTTTTTCCTGATCGCTAATGAATCCTGTCATCAAATCAACAGTACCATCATCACCGGCATCAGAAGCCATACTTAATATTTCCCTTTCTGCTTTTAATAATTGTTTAATACCATTTAATACCTCCTTAACTGTTTCCTCTGAAGAGGAAACATTTTCTTTTTCAGAAAGGGTTGCCATCTTCAGATATTTTGAAAATGCATGTACCGGGCTTCCTCCCAACATCAATATTCTTTCAGCAATTTCATCAGCCATATCATTTAAACTGTCATAAAGTTCCTCAAACTTTGTATGTAACAGGAAGAAATTTTTCCCGGAAATGTTCCAATGATATCCCCGGACATTCATATAAAATACCTGCACGTCGCTTAGAAATGCATTCAGTTTTTCGACTACCTTCTCAGTATAGCCTTTGTCTAATCCAATTTGTACTTCCATAATTTAAATTTTAAAGATTAATAATTAATTTATTTATCAGGATTTCAAGTCCCTGAATTTTTGCTTTATTTATTTAGATTTTTTTAAAAACCTGCCATTTATTTGCAGTTTGATATCATCTATTTTAAAATTGGATATCTTCTTTATTTTAAAATATTCATCAAGCATTCTGTCAAGCTCTTTATCCATATAATCTTCAATCCTGCCGGATTCGGAACAATATAAATGATGGTGCTCTTCCATAATGGCATCGTACCTCATAATATCTTTTTCTGTTTTTACCCTTTTTATCAGATCATTCATAACCAATACATCCAGAACCTTATATACTGTTCCGGTTGCAATATTCGGATGATTCTGCCTGATATATTCGATAATTCTCTCAGCTGTAGGGTGATTATTTAAATTAAGAATAGCTTCAAAAATAGTCAACCTTTGAGGTGTTACCTTTAATCCTTTATCAATCAGCTTATTCTTTATATCAATAATATTATTTTTCATAATACCAATACTTAAATAAGAATTATTCTCTTTTAAGAATAGACAAAGGTAAAACCTTTTGATTGTTATTCAAATCATTTTAACAATTATTTAAACTAATTAACTCAGGTTGAAATATAAAGAAGGCTGAGGCTAAAGAAGATAAGGGTTACAGGAATGCGGGGATACAAGGCTACAGGGTTGCAATTAATACAATGGTCGCAATTGTTGTAATAGAAAAAGGCTATGGTTATGTAGGATTAGGGTTGAGTGTGAGAGGAACAAGTTTCAGGTGCCAAAAAAAGCAAAATGGTATTTCAAGATTTCTTTAACCCTTGATAATTTCTCATTGATCCGGTGATTTCTTCAATCTGATCAGGATTATACATTGTATTATAATTTCTATTGAAAACAGCAATTTCAAGATCAATACCAGTTATTCCCGGATTCTGTTGCATGATACTGCTTTTAGCCAATTCCCTTCCAAACTCAATCAATTCTGCGCCGATCATAAACCTTTCCTGTGGAGTTTTAGACAAAATAATTTCCAGCTGTTTTTGTTTTATCTGTGGAGAAGTGTCAGTCATTTTATACCAGTTTCAGCAAGGCTTTTTGTTAGTTTTTTTAACAGTTCAATTATAATCATCAACGCATATTTATCATTATTAAAAACAACGGTAAGGTTATCATCAACCTTTAAGCTTGCTATCTTAACTTATTGATTATCTGTAATATTATATCATATACCAAAGATATGAAATTCCAGGTAAAGTATATTTTATGTTATCCGGGAAATGATACGCGTTCGATAGAGACTCAATCTTTTACATATTGTCAGGAAAGAAATTTGATATCCTAAACCTGCCTAACAAAGTCTTCCGGAATATCCTGTAACCTGGCAATATCGAGGATCTTTGATTTCACATCAAAACCCATCTGATGAGGGAATGATGTTCAACAGATCGATCACAACAGGAGCGATACCTATAACCCGGTCATCGACAGCAGCGGTTGTCCAGGTGGTCCATCCTCTCTTTGAAGCCCCGGTAACAAAAATCCATTCACCGGTTTTTGTACCAATGCACCAATTTCTTGAACAACATCCATAGCCCTGACAACCGCCCTGGTCATCGGGAAACGTGCCAGCCATTCCAGTTCTTCCTCCTTTGCCCCACTTTCCAGGAACTGCCTCCAGCCATATGCAATCAGATCATCCTCATACCGTCCCTCCTTTTCATCCCTTTTGAAATCAATGGGTTGATAGGGGATGTTACTGATGTGTGAAATAATTGAGCCGGTTTTCAGGGCAGCTTCGATAAGCCACTCTTCAGTTGGTTCTGGAACTGTATCGTGCGCGGAACCTCCCCCGATAATAATCATTGATTCGTCTTTACGCACCTGATCGGGGACAATAATATTCAGCCAGTGCCACCATTCAGTCTGATCCACTTCCTGTTCAGTCAGCCAGGTACCGGACACCATTTTTACGACATATTCCCTCCAGGTCTCTCCCTTGATGGTATCTACTATTGCATAGCTGAATGCCTCATCACCGGCCATGACATATTCCTTCAGCGGAAAAGTAACTTCAGGTTTTTCTGCCGGACGTTTACAAGAAACTATAACAATTAGGATTAGTAAAAAATGGAATACTGATTTCATGAGATTGGTTAATAGATGATGATTATTAGCAATATACAACAAATATCATTTAACACGGATAAAATTGATTAACAATAAGAAAATCATTAATTTTATATTATCAAACTTCTCAATATAAAAGATAAATTCCTGACAGTATATGATATGAATCCCACTTCTGGCAGGAGTTTAAATTTCACTTATTAATATTCCTATTTAATTTAAAATGCAAATCTGGTATGCTGAAATAAAAGAACTTGAAACATTATACACCTCTGTAAAAGGCCGGTTTTCTGAATTGGAGAAAGAACTGGAGAGGTTGATTAAAGCCGATTATGAGTTTTTAGATAATAACATTGATGCATTTTATACTGAAGAACACCGGTTTTCCATATTATTTCAGATATTAACCGGTTTATTACTGGTTACAGGTTGCCTCGGATTGTACGGATTGGTTTCATTCATTATCAATAAGAAAATGAAAGAACTGGCAGTTCGAAAAGTAATGGGAGCTTCGGCTTCAAATATATTGATCCTGTTATCGAAAAATTACTTCAAACTGGTGTTCATTGCCTTCGTAGTTGCATCTCCTTTAGTTTATTATTTTATGTCAGACTGGCTTTCCCAGTTTGCTTACCATGTTGATTTAAAGTGGTGGTATTTTATATTACCCGGAATTTTGATATTGGCTACAGCGTTTTTAACGGTTAGTGGAAAAACATACCGTGCAGCCCGCTGCAACCCGGCAGAAATTCTAAAATA
>CAZGOR010000423.1:0-3494 GCA_964527875.1 uncultured Bacteroides sp.
AACAACACCAATCAATACTAAATCACATAAATTCAATGAATTAAATAATAATCCTACACCGGACTCAATATAGGGAGATCCCGATGATCTGAAAGGAGCTGCTATTTTTCTTGCTTCACATGCTTCTGATTTTGTAAATGGACATATATTGTATGTTGATGGAGGAATACTGGCCACAATCGGTAAGCCTCACGGTGAAGAATGATAAATTAGGGAATTCGTGAATTAGTGAATTCGTAAACTCGTGAATTCGTAAAATATTAAATACTTTATTAAAGAATAATTTCACATAAAAGCACTGAGGATGATAACAACATCCTGAACAATTAAATGAACATATGAATGATGAAAAAAATTAGCGTAATTATTATCACCACATTGATTGTTTCATGCACTGGTATGGAAACAGGCAGATATTCAGGATTGACTCCTGAAGAAAAGGAAACCGAAAGGAAAATCGATTCTGTATTAAGTTTAATGACACTGACTGAAAAGATTGGTCAGATGAATCAATATAGTACATGGGGCGAACCGACAGGTCCGGGGGCTGATGAAGCACTCCGGATGGATTATCTTAAAGATGGTAAAATTGGTTCATTTCTCAACCTGACTGGGGCTGAGAATACACAGATAGTTCAGGAAATAGCCCTGAATGAAACACGCCTTGGTATTCCACTGATTTTTGGTCTGGATGTTATCCACGGGTATCGTACTATTTTCCCTGTTCCACTGGGAGAAGCTGCCAGTTGGGATCTTGACAGAATTGAAAAAAGTGCCAGGATTGCTGCCATTGAAGCTTCGGCATCGGGGGTGCACTGGACATTTGCCCCGATGGTTGATATATGCAGAGATCCAAGATGGGGCCGGATCATGGAAGGTGCTGGCGAGGATCCTTATCTTGCTTCTCTGATTGCAGCGGCAAGAGTTAGAGGATTCCAGGGAGAAAATCTGTCTGATTCCAACACAATTGTTGCCTGTGCAAAGCATTATGCTGCTTATGGGGCAGCGGAAGGGGGAAGAGACTATAATACGGTCGATATTTCGGAAAGAACGTTGCGGGAGATCTATCTTAAACCTTTTAAAAAAGCCGCTGAAACAGGTGTCGGTACTTTTATGAATTCTTTCAATGAGATCAGCGGGATACCTGCTACGGGTCATCCGTTGCTTGTACCGAAAATCCTTAAACAGGAATGGGAATTCAGGGGATTTGTAGTATCTGATTGGAATTCAATTGCCGAGATGATTCCTCATGGCTATGCGGCTGACAGACCTGATGCTGCAAAAATTGCCATTAAAGCAGAGAGTGATATGGATATGCAATCAGAATGTTACGTTCAGGAACTTGAAAATCTTGTAACTGAAGGGGAAGTAGATGAAAAACTCATCGACAATGCTGTACGGCGGATACTCAGGATTAAATTCCAGTTGGGTCTGTTCGATGATCCGTTTAAATATTGTGATACTGATGTAGAACAAAAAATGATTCTCCATCCGGATCATATCGCACATGCCAGGAATATTGCAAGACGGTCGATTGTTCTGCTGAAAAATGAAAATAATATCCTTCCGGTTTCGAAAAACACAAAAACCATTGCTGTGATCGGCCCGCTGGCAGATGACCGCGATGCTATGCTTGGTAACTGGAGGGCTAAAGGTCAAAGTGAGGATGTTATCACTTTATTAAAAGGTATTATTAAGGCAGTCGGGGATAAAGGAATGGTTTATTCTGCGAAAGGTTGTGAGATCGATGATGATTCCGAAGAAGGATTTGACGGTGCAGTTAAAGCGGCCGGTTTAGCTGATGTTGTTATTGTGGCACTTGGTGAATCGGCATTAATGTCCGGTGAAGCCTGCAGCAGGGGATACATCGGCCTTCCAGGCAACCAGGAAGAATTGCTGAAGGCAGTTCATAAAACAGGTAAACCTGTTATACTTGTGTTGATGAATGGCAGACCCCTGACAATTAATTGGGCCAGTGAAAATATTCCCGCTATTATCGAGGCCTGGTTGCCGGGAATACAAGCTGGAAATGCCATTGCTGATGTGATATTTGGTGATTATAATCCATCCGGAAAATTACCCGTGAGCTTTCCTTATGCAATCGGACAAATACCGGTATATTATAATCATAAAAATACAGGCCGGCCGAAAAAACCGGATGAATGGTTTACATCCAAATATATTGATATCCCGAATGAACCATTGTATCCCTTTGGATTTGGATTGAGCTATACAACTTTTGAATATTCCAACCTGGAACTGTCGTCAACAGAAATTGGTATGAAAGATGAATTGAATATATCCGTTGTTGTGAAAAATACCGGCGACAGGGCAGGAGGGGAGGTTGTGCAAATGTACGTCAGCGATATGGTCGGCAGTGTGACCCGTCCGGTACTGGAACTGAAAGGGTTCAGCAAGATATTACTGGAACCGGGTCAGGAACAGAAAGTGGAATTCAAAATAACTTCTGATGATCTGGCATTTTATGGTGCTGACATGGAGTATAAGCCCGAACCGGGTGAATTCAAAGTTTTTGTGGGAACAAACTCAGTTGATCTGTTAGAAGCAGGTTTTACTCTAAAGGAATAGAAATTTATTCATAGAAAATATTGGTCACAGAGGATCACAGAGATTTATATAGAACCACAGAGTTCATAAAATACCGTAGCGTATATTCTCTGTGGAACTCAAAAATTCTCTGTGGCCCTCTGTGATCCTAAACTCCTTAATCATAAAATCCAAAATAGTTTCTCGCATTGTAATAACAAATGTTTTCTACCATTTGTCCGAGCAATTCCGGCTCGTTTGGTAATTCTCCGTTTTCGACATCTTTGCCTATCACATTGCACAGGATCCTTCTGAAGTACTCATGCCTTGGATATGACAGGAAACTGCGCGAATCGGTAAGCATGCCAACGAACCTGCTCACAAGCCCCATATTTGATAAAGTATTCAATTGTTTTTCAATTCCATCTTTTTGATCCATGAACCACCAGCCTGATCCGAACTGCATCTTGCCCGGTACAGACCCATCATTGAAATTGTAAAGCATGGTTGCAATCAATTCATTATTCCCGGGATTCAGATTATAAACGATTGTTTTGGTAAGCTTTTGATTTTTTTCCAGGCGATCGAATAATTTTGCCATGGGCTTTGCGATCTCAGAATCTCCGATTGAGTCAAATCCTGCATCCGGCCCAAGTTTTTCAAACATCCTTGAATTGTTGTTCCTGAGTGCACCCACATGGAATTGTTGTGTCCATCCCTTTGAATGATCCATTTCAGCAAAGATGGTCAACATGGCTGATTTAAATTTAGATATCTCACTTGGTGACGGGACTTTACCTGAACGTACACGGGCAAAAATATTACTGATCTCAGATTCGGTATAAACATCAGCATAAAAGGTTTCCAATCCGTGATCTGAAAGTTTGCAACCCATATCGTTGAAAAAGTCGTGTCGTATATAAAGTGCGTTGATAAGAGACTGAAAA
>CAZGOR010000424.1:0-3487 GCA_964527875.1 uncultured Bacteroides sp.
GTGAAGAAGTGAAAGTATAAGATTGAGAAATTGGCTTATTGGTGAATTGGTGAATCTGTAAATTGGTGTGTTTGGGTATAGGGGTGTGAAGTTGAGGCTGTCTAAAAAGTCTATTAAAACATTTAACCACAGAGGAAACAGAGATTAAACAGAGTTCACAGAGGTTTGATATTAAGAAAGTTACTTCTCTGCGGACTCTGTGAAAACTCTGTGGACTCTGTGGTTTATACTACTTTTTAGACAGTCTCCTGTCACTACCAATGGTGCAATAGAAAAGTCCGGTTGTTAACCGGCAGCTGGTACCACCAAGAGTGAGACAGAAAAGTCCGGTTGCCAACCGGACACATTCCAACAGCATGGAGGACGATAGAAAAGTCCGGTTTCCAACTGGACACATTCAAAAAGAATATTGGAAACACAGAATTCAAATAGAACCCTATGAAAAACTTCAAAATATTATTCCTCCATGAGATCAGTCAGCAGGTCAAATCATTCAAATTCCTGCTGACTATCATCCTGGCCGTCATCATTACCTTTGCATGTACCTACGTGCAGGTGAAGGACTTCAACGACCGATATGATACCTATACCGAAGCAAGGAACACCGCGAATAACCTGAAAAACACTTTTCATGTATATTCCGAATTTCAGATACCGGTGCTGATACCTCCCAATCCGTTATCGATTTTTTCAAAAGGATACGATGAACAGGCAGGTAACAAGATTGTTTTCTCCATCCTGGATCTACCGGAGCTTCAGACAATCGAGCAGAAATCCAATCCCTTCCTTTCTATCTTCACTAATTTCGATATCGTGAGTATCGTTAGCATTATCCTGAGTATCATGGCAATTTTCATGGTGGCGGATGCGATCTCAGGGGAGCGCGAGGAGGAAATGCTGAAACTGGTATTCAGTCACCGGGTCAGCCGACCTGTGTATTTCCTCGCCAAATACCTTGGAAGTATGGTTATTTTAACCATCCCTCTGCTAGTTATTTTCCTGATCACCTTGCTATATATGCAGTTCCAGCCGGTAATTAATCTGAATCCTACCGATTGGGGCAGGATACTTGAAATTTTTATTTCCTGCCTGCTGTTTTTATCAGTCTTTGTACTGATCGGATTGATGATCTCCTCTTTAATCTCAACCAGTGCCGTTTCCATTCTTGTCGGGCTGATCGTATGGCTATTGATGGTAATGGTATATCCCAATACAGTTGATTATATGATTGCTCAGGCGGTAAATATTCCGACAACCGAAGAATTGAAGGCATCATTACAAAAGCTCAGGGAAGAA
This sequence comes from uncultured Bacteroides sp., assembly GCA_964527875.1. Classification (GTDB taxonomy): domain Bacteria; phylum Bacteroidota; class Bacteroidia; order Bacteroidales; family SM23-62; genus LJUQ01. Next base: position 1,297 of record CAZGOR010000424.1, read on the forward strand.
AGAAGCACAGTCTATGAAGAAAACAGGGAAAAATGTGGATTTCCTGAAGGTATGAGTTGTTGTCAATGCCGGTGGGATGAAGGTTTTTACATATGGCTGTTTGTCACATCAAAAGATTATTACATGGCTGCCGAAAGACAGGTACAGCTCAACCTGCCGGTACTGTTCGAATACCAGGATAAAGAACTGGATGTGAAAGACGGTTATAACGCAAAGCTTTTTAATCAAAAAAGTATTGCCGGTTATCTTAAATATCCCCTTCCGAATACTCTTCTTGAACGAGCAACTGCTAAAGCTTCCAATACAGACTACAGGACAAGGGTTGTACAAATACATGAGGATGCCCGCCTGTTCAGAGGTATCGTCCTGGACTGGCTCAGGGATAAGGGGGCTATCGGCCTGAAATTCTTTACACAAATGCCTGAGGAAGAGTTCAAAGACCGTTTCAAGGATTATGATGAGGAAACCTGGAAGAAATATTGCAGCAATCACCCTATGCTGATTGTGAATGATGCCCCGGTTTTCAGGATTAATCATAGATTCAACGTTCCATATGAAATGGGTGTCCTGGCAATCATGAATATAATTTTACTCCTTGCCGGGATCAGGATATTTACTTATTCATCTTTAATAAAACGATAATCATGATCAGAGAAATATTACTGAAAGAAATCCATGAACATATCCTGAGCTTTAAATCATTAATAGCATTTGTTGTTATCCTGGTATTGTTCACGGTGAACGGTTTTATCTTCAGAATGAATTATCGGGACAGACTGGTAGAATATGAAAATGTAAGGAGCAAGACCGAAACTGCTCTGGAAGAGGGATCGGCCAGCTTCAACTCCCTTGTTTATGTCAGACAACAGCACATCAAACCTCCGTCAAAACTTTTTTTCATCAGCAACGCGGAAGAGAGGAATCTCCCCAATGCAGTTATATTCGACTGTTTCAGGCTGGAAATACCCGGGTACATCAAGAAACAGAATCCCCTGTTTTCTACCTTCGGAACAATCGACTGGACCAATATCCTGCTTATATTCATGAGTTTTATCTGTATCAGTTTTGCCTATAATGCCTTTTCCGGTGAAAAAGTGACCGGTACCTTAAGACTGGTTCTTTCAAACAGGGTAAGCAGGTGGCAGATCATCACGGGGAAATGGCTGGGTATCCTGGCTGTTGTCCTTATCCCGTTAAGCATCGGGGTTTTGTTGAACCTGCTGATCATCATCATATCCGACGTTGATCTCTCAGGAGGGAATTTTGTCGTGATCCTCTACTTCCTGTTGGTGGCCATCTTCTTTTTATCTTTCAACATCCTGCTTGGATTCTTGATTTCCACTCTCACCTCGCGGCCCGTAGTGAGTCTCAGTATAAGCCTGATCGTATGGATGATATTGAACATTGCCGTGCCAAGCATCAGCTGGTTGATGGCAAAAGAGCTTACTCCTGTCCAGTCGCTTGCAAAGATCCATGCCCGCCATGATGAAAAAAGCACTGAATTATGGAACTCGGACATGTATTATGATGGCTGGAAGGGAGAATGGGTAGGTCAGCCGCCGAATGAGTTTGTTCTCAAGCGGGCGGCTCTAATAGATGCACTCGATGAACTGTATGCTGCAACATGGATGGATTATGTCAATAATGTGTTTGCACAGACTAGCGAAGGAATAAAACTTTCAAAAATTTCTCCCTATTCACTTTTTCGATTTATCGGCGAAATAATATCAGATAACGGATTCAGTGGTTTTGTCATATTTTACTATCAGGCCCGGAAGTATCATGATATGTACCATGATTTCCTTATAAATAAAGACCAGGCAGATAATGACAGTTACCACCTGGTTGTCAACGAGGACTGGGCTTTCAATACATTTATGTCCAATAAGCCGGTGGAATACAATGAAATACCGGTTTTTATGTATGATCCACCCGGCATCAGGGATACGATCCATGATACCCTGCCTGATGTCATGATCCTGATGTTATGGAATATTTTCCTCTTTGCAGGATCTTTCTTTGCTTTTGTGAGGTATGATGTGAGATGAAGAAGCATGGAGCATGGAGCATGGAGCATGGTGCATGGTGCATGATGCATGGAGCATGGTGCATGGTGCATGGTGCATGGTGCATGGTGCATGGTGCATGGTGCATGGTGCATGGTGCATGGTGCATGGTGCATGGTGCATGG
>CAZGOR010000425.1:0-3452 GCA_964527875.1 uncultured Bacteroides sp.
TTCCAGCAATCTATATCAAACTAAAAATCAATAAGTTATCATAAAAAATATACCGAACACACGTTTCATTACCATTCCAGGCTGTCCTCCAGCCTGATATCATTGATGTCCTCCTTGCTCAATCCATGCCACTTGCATCCCTTTTTTGAACAGATATAAAAATCAAACAGTCTTTTTCGCGCACTCACCATGATCCTGGCAACTTCACTGCCACACTGCTGACATTTTACATCCTCCAGCATCAGGGTCCTGTTACAATGAAAACACCTGATGTCGCCGATAAATTCATTCTCCGGCAGGAATATGGTAGATTTTGAGGTGAATACATTTAAATAAGGACTGAGCATCAGGAATCCTGTTTTACCCTTCCTTTTGACCTTCAGTTTGATCGTACCCTTTTCAATCAGTGACTTTTTACAATAAGGACAATAGGTATGCAGAAAAGTACCTGTTTTGATGACTTCAATTTTTTCATCTTCCGCGTTCCTGGGCTTTGGAATCTCCCAATCACCTGTCATGTTCTCATCATATGGCCGTTCAAGATAACCGGCATCAATATAAAGTTTCTTTAATGCAAATGAAAAATCCACGAACTTAACAAAGTGATTTTGACACCCTATGCGTGAACAGATACTCACAGTTCCGCCTAATTCAAGATCGAATGGAATCATAGGGGCTTTGCATGTTTCACACTCAGTATTTGATTTTATCTCGGAATTACAATGCGGGCAAAATAATCTGACCACCTCACATTCAGGTGTTTCAATGTCACAAATAAAGTTATAGCTTTCATAAACGGAACTCAGATTAATGGTTCCTTTTTTCTCATCAACAGCGATTCCAACCTCAATGCTGGGGCAGTTATCGACAAGTTTCTTCTCGTTCATCAGGGAGTGCCCGCATACAGGACACTTTACATTTAAGGATATCAGGTTTAACATAGCGATATAATATATTTAATGGTTCACGGTAAATGTATAAATAATTATGGTGCAGGGAGCAGGGTTACAGGGTCGCAATTGTCGCAATGGTCACAGGGCCGCAGGGTTTAGGGTGTGAGTGCAGAGTTAAAGAGTTACAAGGTCGCAATGGTTGCAATATCAATTGGAGGCTGTCTAAAAAGTTTATAAAGGCTTCTCGCAGATATTCGCAGATCAATTTGCAGATTTTCGCAGAGTGCTAATTTCCAGCTAATTACTTCTGCGTAAATCAGCGATAAAAGCTGCGTTAATCTGCGAGAAATAAAAAATTAACGGATTTTTAAACAGCCTCAATAAAGGTTGTAATCCACAATCTCGCAATTTTCTCCGAGCCCCTCCAATAATTCTCCGTGTCCTCTGTGGTTTGAGTATTACACACCCGTACCCTGAATCCAAACTCACCAGGAACCTGTAACCTATTTCGACGCAAACTCCAAAATTTCCCCGATCGTTTTAAATTCTTTTATCAGTGAAATAATATTTCTTACTTTTTCTTTAATATAACGGTCCATGGCGGCTGCAGCATTACGTCCGTCACCCATTGCCAGGATGACTGTAGCGCCGCCTCTGACAATATCTCCACCGGCAAAAATATCAGAAACTGATGATTGCATGGATTCCTTATTTACATTTAGCGTTCCCCATGAAGATACTTCCAGCTCTTTCATGCTCTGTGGTATCAGAGGATTTGGAGAAACTCCGACACTTACCACGACAGTATCGACATCAATGATATACTCTGATCCTTCAATAGGCAGGGGTCTTCTCCGGCCTGATTCATCAGGCTCACCCAATTTCATTTTCTGAACTTTCATTTTATTGACCCTGCCATCATCATCGGCATAATATTCAACCGGATTATGCAGGTTTAAAAACTCTATTCCCTCTTCTTTGGCATGTTTAATCTCTTCAATCCTGGCGGGCATCTCTTCAATGGAACGGCGATAAATGATCATGGATCTTTCAGCTCCCAGCCTCTTAGATGTTCTGACAGCATCCATAGCCGTATTACCACCACCAATCACAGCCACCTTATTGCCGCTGACTATCGGAGTATCATACTCAGGATCAGCTGCTTTCATCAGATTAATCCGGGTAAGATATTCATTTGCGGAATAGATACCGATATAGTTTTCACCGGGGATATTCATGAAATTAGGTAGTCCAGCCCCGCTGCCAACCATGAATGCTGCATACCCTTCCTTCCTCAGCTCATCAATAGTGGCTGTTTTACCAACAATAAAGTCGGTAATAAACTTTACGCCCATTTTTTTCAGGATATCAATCTCCAGATCAACAATTTCATTAGGAAGACGAAATTCAGGAATACCATATTTCAATACTCCTCCTATTTCATGTAATGCCTCAAATACTGTCACATCATAACCCATCTTTGCCATATCTCCGGCAAAGGCCAGTCCGGCAGGACCGGATCCGACAGAAGCCACCTTGATGCCATTATAACTGGTTATTTCAGGAACTGAAATATTTCCGCTTTTCCGCTCATAATCAGCGGCAAACCTTTCCAGATTGCCAATGGCTACAGCAGGTTTTTTCAGTTTCTGAGGATAGAAACAGACCTGTTCACACTGGCTTTCCTGCGGGCATACCCTTCCACAAACAGCAGGCAAAGCATTTGTCTCCTTAAGGACCTTTGCTGCATCCAGAAATTCACCTGCTTCTATCTTCTTGATAAATTTTGGTATATTGATTCCAACCGGACAACCGGTAATACATGTTGGCTTCGGGCAGTCTATACACCGGCGGGCTTCATGCATGGCCTGTTCTTCAGTTAAACCAAGGTTGACCTCCTGAAAATTTTTTATTCTCTTTTTCGGCGATTGTTCGGGCATATGAAGCCTTTCCAGCTGAGTACGTTCCTTGGTCTTCAGTTTCTTACGAAGTTCAGCTCTCCACTCCTGCTCTCTCTCCTTCTTCAGATATTCTAGTAATACATCCATTTACTAAGCCTTTTTGTATTTGTTAAGGAAACGGTCATAGGCTTCTTCTTCCTTATTTTTATAAAAACTCAATCTCTTCAGCATTTCATCAAAATCAACCTGGTGAGCATCAAATTCAGGCCCATCCACACAAACAAACCTGGTTTTGCCGCCCACTGTAACCCTGCAGGCCCCACACATACCTGTACCATCAACCATAATGGTATTCAGACTGGCCATAGTGGGAATATTATATTTCTTTGTCAGAAGTGCAACAAATTTCATCATAATTGCAGGTCCTACAGTAACGACCTGATCAATTTTTTCACGTTTGATGATTTCTTCCATGCCATCAGTCACCAATCCTTTCTTCCCATACGAACCGTCATCAGTCATAATAACCACTTCATCGGAATATTTGCGCATCTGTTTTTCAAGTATGATCAGATCTTTGCACCGGGCAGCCAATACGGTAATTACCTTATTTTTCGCTTTCTTCATCGCCTCTACGATCGGGAGTAAAGGTGCAACA
>CAZGOR010000426.1:0-3448 GCA_964527875.1 uncultured Bacteroides sp.
AAAAATGATTCTTACACACAGGCAATATTTCACAATTGCACCCAGGGTATTGAATTTTGCTTACAGGTTAAGTTATCAGGGAAAGATATTCGGCGATATGCCATCATATATGCTCCCGTTTGTATTCAATAGTCCCCCGAACTATACCCGTGACGGACTTGGAGGAAGCAATACAACACGCGGGGTACTCAGGAACAGGGTTATTGGTGAAGGATATCTATACGGTAATGCTGAATTTCGCTGGAAGTTCATCGACACACAACTGTTAAACCAGAATATTTACATTGCACTCAGTGTCTTTCTGGATGGCGGAATGGTTGTTCAACCATATGAAGCAGACTTATCCAATATTACCGGAACTGTTTTGTTGAATGACAAAACATATTCTAATACGGTTTTTTTTACGAATGAGAAGGAAAAGCCCCATTTTGGGACTGGCAGTGGATTACATTTCGCACTGAATGAGAATTTCATAGTAGCTTTTGATTACGGTTTTGCTTTTCGTCCTGAAGATGACGGTAAATCAGCTCTATATATCGGTTTGGATTTCCTGTTCTAGTCAGTGAGACCTGAATTTTGCGAACCTGCGAGCAAAATTCATCTGTCGAACTGGTTGGTGTGTCACAATTCCTTTTTCACGCAAAGTGCGCAAAGAAATACATTAAGTACGCAAAGTATACATATCTGCTAATCATGACTTTGCGATCTTTGCGCTAACTTAGCGTACTCTGCGTGAAGCCTTATTTTGAGGTTATGACCCCCCAGTTTCAAAGTCTGCAAATCTGTTAAAATTACCTGACAAGACCTTCATACCTGGTTTTCTCGATGATCTCATCCTTATTAATGATTGATGACTGCTGCAATTCATCGAACAGGCTACGTACTTCTTCCGTCCGTCCCAGTTCACCATTGATGGTCATCATATAGAGGTAAATCGTTCCGAAGACCGGTGAGAGATTATCATTCCTTGCTGCTATAAGGTCTTCGAAAACCTTTAGCGATTCGGTCGGATTGCCGGTCTCATATAATTGAAATCCCCGGTTAATGATACTGTTTAATTCCTGGTCGAGCAGGACATATTTAAGAGAAAAACAGGCATCATCACAATCTTCGATGATATCAATGTATTTCATGTCTTCACTAACAGGAGGAAAGATGAGGATGAAATTCAGTTTTTCACCAATTGAAGTAAATTTGTATACATCCGGACAATCCGGTATACCAACTGATTGAACCAACTTATATCTTTCAGCTCCGAGAGAATTACGGATATATGTATTTGTATTCACACAAAATGTTCCCGATAACCGTCTGTTTAAAATTGACAGGTATACACGGGTCTGGTTATCATCAATTTCAATACTTTCCAGCTCAAGGGTTTCATGGCTTGAAAAGGCAAAGTTGGGGCGGTTATAGACCTGGGAATTTGCAGATTGCAGTAATAGATGTACCGGCAATAGTAAGAACAGAAAATATTTTTCAACATGAATATAACTTTTGGCGATTTTTACCATTTCATTTTATCTAATAATTCTAAGGGCTCTGCATTTTCAATTTACGGTATTAATATAGATAAACCATCTGTGATATCTTTATATTCAAATCGCTGTTAATATTTTTTAAATGACCAAAAAGGCTGCTACGATAACCGCAACAGCCTTTCCTGTTTATATATAAATCCCTCTTTTGATTCTTTTATCTTGCAATGGATATATCAAGCCCGACAGCCACAATCCAGGTACTCTTATTATATGTTTCCATGAGTGAGTTATATATGCCACTCTGGCCTTCACCGCCTAATTCCCTCTGGAATTTTTTTTCACCTTCCTGGTACATTGTATAAGAACCTGCCAGATTGAGTTCAATCATATCAGTAATTTTGAAACCGACACCACCGCCGAATGTATTGGTGCTCAGGCTATAGCTCTGGTCCGTCTGATATTCTTCGGTGACACCTGTGGAAGTCATCAGCCACCCGGCACTAACAGCCAGTTTATCACTCAACCCGTATTCCGCTCCAAGGGCAATTTCATACAATCCCCTGTCGAGCAATTCTTCACGGCTATCCCAATTGGCATCCTGGTCAAAATAATAATGAAAACCACCTGAAATCAATAACGGACTAACCGGATTAAGTGAAACACCTGCAGACAACATAGCCGGAATATCCAGGTTAGTCTTTTCTCCATCGGTGAACATATATTTCGGATTACCTGTAACAGGATCGAAACCTAAAAGGCCTTCTTTACCGGTAACTGCGCTTGTTGTAAACTCAAGTTTGGTTTTAAACTCATATTTAAGTGCTATATTGAGCATTTCAATGGGTGAAACATTCACACTGACTATCGGTGTAATGCCCGAAGCAGTTTTTTCGGCATCCACTTCCTGGTCGGCAAGAGCAGTAGCAGCTGCATTAGCTTGTTGTGCACCTACTGTTGCACTGGCAGCAGCTCCTGTGAAGGCGGCTACAGCCTGTGTATTATTCATACCTGCGGTATAAAGTCCCAGTGCTGTAAGTATACCGATAGCAACCGGATCAGCCAACGGATCATCCGCACCGATTAGTCCACCGCTAATGGCATTTTGAAGGTTAGTAGCTGCCCCGCTGAATTGCGTTGCATAACCGGTATATTCCGCAGCGGCACCTTCAAAAAATGTAGGTGCCGGGACCCATGTCCCATCAAGAAATATCCGTACATCTTTCAGATGTCCGTTATAGGTCTCTTTTGCTGTCACATACCTGCCGCCAACAGCAACAGATATCATATCATTAAGCTTATATGAAAAGTTTGCCTGGTATCCGTAAAATACGGATGAACCTTCAAAAAGAGCATCAAGACTGTAATCTGTAACATTCTGTCCCTGAGCTGTCAGCATTGGTACGAGATCGGATACACTATATTCCAATGAGGGTATGCCTTCCTCATAATTGGCACTGCCTCCTCCCCCGATCGGATTAAATCCTGCTGATATGGCAAATTTCCCAAGTCTGAATGCAGCATAAACTCCGGGGAACAAGGGTGCAGATACACTGGCTTCAAAATCTTTCGGGGAATGATTAAGATATGAATAATCACTTCCAATTTTTCTGCTCTGCCCGATAGTCTGGTTATTGATTGAAAAATGAAACCCGTTCCCAAGTTTTGTCAGTCCTGCCGGATTGTAGTAGACGGCATCAATACCCAGGGTAGCATCCCGGCATTGCATCCGTGTAAACTTCGCGCTGTGATTAGTATTTGTTACAATACCACCAGCTATCACCGGACTCATAAAGAGTACAGTTAATAATAAAAGTACCGGAATTCTTTTCATGATTGTTTAAATTTAGTTTACGGCAAACGAAGATAGGGATAATTCTGTAAAAACAAAATATGTCTTAGCATGGAGTATGGAGCAGGGTGCATGGAGCAGGGTGCAGGGTGCATGGAGCAGGGTGCAGGGTGCATGG
>CAZGOR010000427.1:0-3440 GCA_964527875.1 uncultured Bacteroides sp.
TGTCACTGACGCCGGTCTTGTTCCGGAGAAACTGGATGTTAACAGGGTTGGTGTGATCTGGACTTCAGGGGTAGGAGGACTGAAAACATTCCAGGAAGAATTAGACAGTTACTTTCAGGGAGGAAGGATCCCAAAATTCAGTCCTTTCTTCATACCAAGGATGATTCCTGACATTGCTGCCGGTCATATCTCCATAAAATATGGCTTCCGTGGTCCGAATTTTGCCACGGTATCTGCATGTGCTTCTTCATCTCATGCACTCATCGATGCATTTACTTACATCCGTATCGGATGGGCTGATGCTTTTATAGTGGGTGGTTCCGAATCCTCAATCATTGAATCAGGCATTGGAGGATTCAATTCTATGCGGGCAATGTCAATTAACAACGAGGAATACAAAACAGCTTCACGGCCATTTGATAAAACCAGGGATGGTTTTGTAATGGGTGAAGGTGCCGGTTCACTTATCATCGAGGAACATGAACATGCCGTAAAACGTGGGGCAAAAATTTATGCCGAAATAGCCGGGGCAGGAATGTCTGCTGATGCTTATCACCTGACAGCTCCTCATCCCGATGGATTGGGAGCTATCATAGTGATGGAAAATGCCTTATGTGATGCCGGTATGAAACCTGAAGATATTGATTATATCAATGTTCATGGTACTGCTACACCACGTGGTGATATTTCCGAGGCAATAGCAATCGTTGAAGTATTTGGAGAACATGCATATAAACTGAATATCAGTGCTACAAAATCAATGACAGGTCATTTACTGGGCGCTGCCGGCGCAATAGAATCCATTGCAACAATTCTTGCAATGAAATATGATATCGTGCCACCAACCATAAATTTTAAAATCCAGGATCCTGAAATTGATGAAAAATTGAACATTACACCAAATAAAGCACAGAAACGGTTAATCCGTAACGGACTGAGCAATACTTTTGGTTTTGGCGGACACAATACATCTATAATCTTTAAAAAATATTCCTGAACCTTTTGTTCCGTAAACTGATTCAATTCTTACGCCTGCCTTTTCTGAGTAAAAGGAATAACTTTTACCAATTGAGAATGATTACCGGATTTTTCCCGGGTAATATTCATCTGTACGAAATTGCCCTTACACATAAATCGGCATCTGTATCTCTGCCAGATGGTTCTTCTGTTAACAATGAAAGACTGGAATACCTCGGTGATGCCATTCTCGGTGCCATCATAGCCGATTATCTGTACCTATACTTTCCAAACAAGGATGAAGGATTCCTGACCCAACTCAGATCCAAGATCGTGAAAAGAAAACAACTTAATAAACTGGCCTTTAAAATTGGCTTGTCTTCACTTATCATTCTTAATACCCGCCAGAACCAGCATAAAGAAAATATTCTGGGGAACGCTTTTGAAGCTTTGATCGGGGCTATGTACCTTGACCATGGTTATTATAAAACCCGGAAATTTGTAATTAATAAAATACTGAAAAGACATATCGACCTGGAAAAACTGGCCAGGAAAGAATCTGACTTTAAAAGCAGACTCATAGAATGGGCCCAGAAAAATAAAAAAGAAATCTCATTTGTTACAGAGGAATACACAGATAAAAACGATGAACAGATGTTTGTATCCATTGTAATGATCACAGGTGAAGAATTGGGCAGAGGTAGAGGCTATTCCAAAAAAGATGCAGAGCAAAAAGCATCAGAAAAAGCCCTGGAAAAAATCGCTGATCAAATTGACTAAAAAATCACATAAACTGACCTTTGAAGATGATTTCCGTTTTATCCTTATCGGGATTTCATCTCATGAAAATGATTACCGTATATGCTGGGCTCTGAATAACACACTTGGAATGTCTCTCAAACGTTCCGAAAATCTGACAATCTATAATCATCGATTAAGCCGGAACCAGGTCTTTTCCATGTATCAATATGCCGATCAGGAAACACTGTATCATTATCACCTCATTTCCAACAGATGTGATAATGGATTTTTACTGGAAGAGATGTCCAATATTGATTATATCCTGAAGATATCCGGAGATACCGGTAAAAACTTTTCAGCTCAATTGGTTCATAAATTGAAAAAAAATGACGTTATCACCACAGCTTTTGAGATCAATCCATCCACCCTGAAATCCAGAAAAAAGTTATTGTTCTGATGAATTGGTGAATTTGTTAATTCGTTAATTAGTGTGTGTGAGTATTGAGTTCGGGTGAGTTGTGTGAATTTATGAAATGTTTGCGCAGCAAACATTCGCGAGCAGGATGTGCCTGTGGCCTTGCGGAAGCGAGAAATTAGTGAATTTGTAAATTGGTGAATTGGTGAATGTGAGTATTGGGTGTGAGTGTGTAAAGACCTGACAGGTTGCCCTGATCCTGTCAGGTCGAATACAGAAGTGAATTTGTAAAATGTTTGCGCAGCAACATATCTTTAGCTTCCGGAGGAGGTTTTCTCAGAATCGCCGGCAAATAACGATAAATTCTTTGGATTCTTCATTCAGTTCACCGCCATTAAAATCTCCATATATCTTCTCAAGTGTAAGTTTTGATCTTTCTATCAGGTATTCCAGCTCATACCTGAAATAAAACCTGAACTTGAAATTCCAGCTTTTTACCTCTTCCCTGTCATCTTCATCCCATCTGAATGTCATTGTGATATCACTGATCTGACCGACTATATCTGCCTTCATATCAACTGACCTGGCTAATTTCTTCCCCGGCTCATACTCACCCTCAAAATCGATCTGGTTAGTAAGCCCGGAAGCTGTCAGAGCAGGATCAGGTACATACAGGTCAAATATTAAACGCCCGTTTTCATTCAGATGCTCATAGATATTATTAAGTGCGGCAATTTGATCCTCTACCGTAAGCAGATGAGAAAAAACCCGGAAAGGAGCAAGTATCAGGTTAAATCTGAAAGGAAATTTAAAATCCACAACATTCTGGATACTGATCCTGTTATGAAATTCTTTATCAATTTTTGTTAAAAGAATATCGGTCATGTTTTTACTGACATCAATACCATATATATCCGCACCTGTCTTCAGGGCTGCTGTAAAAAAACGACCCGTCCCCACTCCGATCTCAAGGATACGTCCACTTGTACTTGTAATTTGCTTTAAATAGAAATCGGTATCAATATCCGACCTCATATGATCATAAATGATATCATAAAACCGGGCTAAATATTCAGGATAATCCATGGTGATTTGTTTAAATATTTTAAAGGTAATTATAATTCTGAAAGAAAGGTATATTGGTAAATTGGTAAATTGTTATGTGTGGGTATTGGGGTGTGAGTACTGGGATGCGAGTGTTAGAGTGTGAATGTTGGTAGCTTTATGAATTACATAAAAATATAATAATGGAAGAATGGAATGCTGGAATATTGATGAGACTGTCTAAAAAGTAGTATAAACCACAGAGTCCACAGAGTTTTCACAG
>CAZGOR010000428.1:0-3434 GCA_964527875.1 uncultured Bacteroides sp.
GAGAATAATACAGTAAACCCAAACAGGTCAGTGATCTGCAAGGACTTTTTTATTTGGTGTATGATGTTGTAATATTCCCCTTGAAGTGATCAAAGTTCATTTCATGAAATTGGTTGTATTCATTATTTGAAAAGTATCTTATGTTCGGTTAGCGTTTAATTATTTCTTATTATTTAATTAATTCAAACGTTTATTCTATTTCAGCTATTTCCGAAATTAAGTTTTTTATTATTTCTACTCTGTCTGAATCCGATCCATGAGGTAATGCACACTCTACTTCTGATAGTCCAGGAGTTTCTAATAGATTTTGACATTCTTCCATTATATAGTTCTTAACATTTTCATCTGCATTTCTAATATTCTCCAATATGTCGGTATAATTATCAAGAATATAAATAATGTCTTCGAAATCAGGACTTTGCCTTAAGTCATTACTCCTCGATCACGATGTGCTTCGAACTTTGAAGCTAAAAAGAACTCTGGAGGAAAAACATATATTTCCATACCATTAGGAAGTGATTTAGTAATTTTATTCTCTATTCCACCTGAATACCAGCGATTTTTAAATCCAAGAATATCCTCATTTGTTGGCATCACATCAATTTTAATACCCCGGAATATCCATCTGCAGATTGGGTCACCTTTGGAAATATCATGGGTAAATTTTTTCGTCCTCAATTTTTCTTCCAGTTCTGTAAACTCCATTCTTGTATTTAATTCTATTACGCAGTCAACGTCTTGTGTCGGCCTGATATCTGATGCGGCCGGATCATCTGCATATAACTCTGCAATAGCACCGCCCACAAATACTATTTCTTCTTTTAATTCTTCCAAACCATCTGCCACAATCTGCAGCATATTCATATTATTACTTGGCATATCTCATTTTTTTTTCTAATTCTTCTATTGCAATTTTAATTTCTCTGATCCGGCCAACCCTTAGAGTGTCGGTAATTGAAAGCAGCTCATAAAAAGATTTGTCTTCTTGTGCAACCTCCGGCATGGTTTTATAAAGAGGAGCTATGGCTTGTCCCCTTTTAATTCCTTTGGCATAAGGCCAAACATATATATCTCCTCCCTGGGAGATATGTTCACTGATTGGTGGTGCAGAATGTGCAGTTGGGATTCCCCGCACTATTGATCCTGGCTCAACGGGAAAAACATACTTTAATCCAAATATTAAAAATTCTTTAAACGAATTCATATTAATATTTTTCTTGTTGCTATCAATCAGTTTAGCAATCTTACATCTGTTTAGTGCTTCAGAAACTTCAGACGGACTTATTTTTAATTCATTAGCAATATCAATATTACGCCAGTCTTTACCTTGCATCGAAAGGATCTTCAGAAGCACTGCAATATCCTGAGGACGCATTCCACTATGTTTTTTCATAATAAGTATTTTTAATTCGCGATTCGCGAATTGCAAATATATCAATATTATTAAATCAAGCAAAATATAAACATATAGAAATAGAACTCAAATACAACAAACGGATAAATTAATCCATCATCGTCGGACCGACATTCAGCGGAATTAGTTTGGCTTAAACGTTTCATATCGTTAACACCCATTAAATGTTGATCTCACTGAATTCTCGGTTCTCAGTTCCTGGTTAGTTTGGATGAGGGGGCAGGTAGATAAAATACAGTAAACATTTACAGGTCAATGATTTGCAAAGGCTTTTTTGTTTTATGGAGGATTTGGTTGATGGTTTTTATTTTAAACCTGGCTTTGAGGATCAAAAAATATTTAAGGTTCTTTCAGGTAAACCGACAAACCTTTATTTGAAAGATATTATGATCAAGGCCTTAGGAATTAATTATTTCCTCATACCCTTTTGTTTTAACCATACCTGGGGTTTTTACTTAGGGAAAATAAGATTTAGCCAACGACACATAATTTTCTTCTACATTAAAAAGTTAGATTAAACTGATAAAATCCGGATTACTAATTCAGCAGCAATAAGCAGATTATTGCATGGGTAGACCTGTTTAAAAAATTTTTTTAATGACAAGTATAGCTTGCCATTCAACAATTTAAAAAAGTATCAGACAGGCAAATTGAATTGTGATAAATATATCCTGATTGTTTTAAATTTGTATACCTTAGTTAACATTTTAACGGTTTTGTAGTCAAATTTTTAAATAAAATGAGAAGGCTATTTTATTATACCATACTATTGTCATGCACTCTACTCGTTACACAGGGATGCAAAAAAGATGACGAACTTACTTTTAACAACCTCGAAGAAGAGGTTGATTACCTGGTTGAAAAGTATGTTAAGATGGGAGCAGCCATAGGGATCATCGATAAGTATCAGCAAGAGCTGGAACTTTATTATGGAACCATTTCCAATTTCAACAGTGAACCACCTGAACAGCATTCGATTTTTGAAATAGGATCGATCACCAAAACATTTACCACAACTTTACTGGCAAAAATGGTTCTGGATAGTAAGATCAATCTGAATGATACGGTTCAAACGCTCCTTCCTGCAGGTGAAGTGACCATACCAGCCGGGACCGATTCAGTGATCACTATCCGGCACCTGGCCACACACACTTCAGGATTACCTAAAGTACCACGTGACTCAAACCAGCCTCTGCCGTCCGGATATGATCCATATGATCCTTATGCAGCCTACACAACCGAACATGTATACGATTACCTGACATCCTGGTGTGATCTTCTTTTTGAACCAGGCACTCAATATCTTTATTCCAATACAGGTGGTGGATTGTTAGGCCATATCCTGGGATTGATGGATGGTACTTCTTATGAGGAACTCATTACCCGGGAAATATTTGAACCGCTTGGCTTTCATGAAACATCGTTATTTCTGACTGCCGATCAGATATCCAATCTTGCACCAGGGCATGATGTGGGTCTGGACAGTGTAAAGAACTATAATGCCAATGATATTTTCCAGGGTGCCGGCTTTATTAAATCTTCGATGCATGATATGATGATTTATCTCAGAGCCCAGATGGGATTGATACAAACTCCACTGGCAGACCCCATTAATCTTTCACATCAATCCTGCTTTGATGTAGGTGGTGTAACCTATAATGACCGGGATGGCTATTTCAATCTGTCCATAGGACTGGATTGGCATATCCACGAAATTTCAGGATCTTATACCTATTACTGGCACGGCGGACGTACTAAAGGCTATATGGCATACATGGCTTTTATTCCTGAAGAATCATCTGGAGTAGTGCTGCTCTGTAATCAGTCTTGCCCAAATGTAATTATGCGTTTTGGTGATGAACTGCTGAATGCAGTGCATAAATACTAGTGTCATGTCAATAATGAAATGATCTGTTCTAAAAGAGAATTTCCATTGAATATCAAAGGATTAATACTTTTTCCTTTTGACTTTTTACTTTTGACTTTACACTAGTATGATTCTATTTAGAAATTTGTACTT
>CAZGOR010000429.1:0-3376 GCA_964527875.1 uncultured Bacteroides sp.
ATCTCTGTTTCCTCTGTGGTTAAATGTTTTAATAGACTTTTTAGACAGCCTCTTCTTTAATTCTTAAAAAATCATAATACTATTTATCTTCCCGGAGATCTTCAGTTTTCCCTTTATCTTTTGCTTCTCCCTTTCCTGAAGGGAGTTCATCCTTTGTTGCAATATCATCTTTTTCGGAAGGGGCAGATTTTGCAGATTCATTCCCGCTACTTTCTTTCTTATCAGTATCAGTCACCTTATCTTTTTCTGTTGCTTCTTTCTTTTCTGAAGGGACTTCTTCCTTTGTTGCTGCATCATCTTTTTCAGCAGTTGCAGATGCAGATTCTTCCTCTTTACTTTCTTTTTCAGCAGTATCAGTCAGCTCATCCCCGGATTCAGCAATTGCTTCTTCTGCTTCACCGGTTGGTTCTTCATCTGTTTGTTCCGCAGGTTCGGCAACAGCAGGTTTTTTATCTTCAACACCGGTTTTCTTTTTACCCCTTCTTCTTCTTATACCTTTTGATTTAACGGTTTCCTTTTCAGCCAGAAGGTTTTCATTATAATCTACCAGTTCCATAATACACATATCAGCATTATCACCCGTCCTGTTGTCGATCTTGATGATCCGTGTATATCCTCCCGGTCTGTCACCCACTTTTAAAGCAACCTCCCTGAAAAGTTCAGAAACTGCATATTTATCACCAAGGTATTTAAAAACCATTCTCCTTGAATGGGTAGAATCTTCTTTCGATCTGGTAATCAATGGTTCAACGAAAGTCCTCAATGCTTTTGCCTTGGCTGTTGTTGTTTTAATCCTTTTATGGATTATCAGAGATGAAGCCATGTTTGCAAGCATAGCTTTCCTGTGGGCACTTTTCCTGCTAAGATGATTAAAACTCTTCCTGTGTCTCATTTCAATTAATCCTTTTCTAACTTATACTTGCTGGTATCCATCCCAAAACTCAGGTTCATACTGGTCAATAATTCTTCCAGTTCGGTCAGTGATTTTTTGCCAAAATTTCTGAACTTAAGCAAATCATTTTTATTAAACTTGACCAGGTCACCCAGGGTTTCCACCTCGGCAGCTTTCAGGCAATTGAGTGCCCTTACAGACAAGTCAAGGTCCAGAAGTTTGGTCTTAAGCAGCTGTCTCATATGAAGTATTTCTTCATCGAATTCCTCATTTGCAAACTTTTCATCAGCATCAATCGTGATTTTTTCATCTGAGAACAGCATGAAATGATAGATCAGGATTTTTGCTGCTTCTTTTAATGCATCTTTGGGATGGATAGAACCATCTGTCATAATTTCCATGATCAGTTTTTCATAATCTGTCTTCTGCTCCACCCTGAAATTTTCAACTGAATATTTTACATTCCTGATAGGGGTAAAGATCGCATCCATGGAAATCAATCCGAATTCTTCTTCAAGAGGTTTATTTTCTTCGGCTGTAACATATCCTCTACCTTTATCGATCACTAATTCCATTTGAATTTTTACATCTTTTTCCATGTGGCAAATCAGATGATCTGTATTCAATACTTTGAATCCGCTCAGGAATTTAGAGAGGTCACCTGCCCGGAATTCCTCCTGGCCTGTAATGGTCACCATAACTTTTTCGTTATCGATATCCTCGATCTGTTTTTTAAATCTGATCTGTTTAAGATTTAATATGATCTCGGTAATATCTTCGATGACACCTGTTATGGTGGAGAATTCATGTTCAACGCCATCGATTTTAACTGAGGTTATAGCATAGCCCTCAAGTGATGATAAAAGTATACGTCTCAGAGCATTACCGATTGTAATACCGTATCCGGGCTCCAATGGGCGAAATTCAAACTTGCCATAATAATCGTCAGACTCGACTAAAATGACATTATCGGGTTTTTGAAAAGCTAATATGGCCATATATTACAATTATTTCTGGTTGTTAAATAGTTATCACCTGTTAAAGTTTATCTCATAGGCCAGACCTGTAACAGGTATCATAATATATTATTTGGAATAAAGTTCTACGATTAACTGTTCTTTGATATTCTCAGGTATTTCTTCCCGTTTTGGACGGTTCATAAATTTGCCGGTCATCATGGCATCATCCCACTCCAGCCACGGCATTTTTGGGCCGCGGGCAGTTTCAAGTGAATTCACAATAACTTCGAAGGATTTGGATTTTTCTCTTACGCCTACAATATCTCCGGCCTTTAAAAGACAGGATGGTATATTAACCACTTTGCCATTTACTGTTATGTGCCTGTGAGATACCAGCTGTCTGGCACCACTCCGGGTTGGAGCAATTCCGAGCCTGTAAACAACATTGTCAAGCCTCGATTCCAGAAGCTGCAACAGCACCTCTCCGGTGATATCTTTACTCCGGTAAGCTTTATCAAAAAGTTTTGAGAATTGCCTTTCAAGTACGCCGTAGGTGTATTTCGCTTTTTGCTTTTCTTTAAGCTGAATGCCATACTCCGACTGTTTTCTTCTTCTTTTATTGATACCATGCATTCCAGGCGGGTAGTTTTTCCTTTCCAGCACCTTATCCGGGCCATAAATTGGTTCTCCAAACTTTCTTGCTATCTTACTCCTTGGTCCTCTGTATCTTGCCATTTATTCTAATATTTACTTAACTTTTTTACAATTAAATAAGTTTAATACTAAATTAATTCTGTCTTTTTGTTGGAATGTTGGAATACTGGAATCCCGACAAGTCGGGGCTGAATTCTTTAGATAAGCTATTCCTATATATTGGATCATTCCATTCTTCCATTCTGCTGTAATTCATGAAGTTACTAACACTCACACCCTAATACCCACAAACACTAATATACTAATTTACTAATTTACCAATTTACTTATTCTTCCATCATTCCATTCTTACACTCTCCTTCTTTTAGGTGCACGGCAGCCATTATGCGGCATTGGTGTAACATCGATGATCTCCAACACCTCAATTCCTGCCGTATGCAATGTACGTATAGCAGATTCCTTGCCGGTACCAGGTCCTTTCACAAAAACTTTTACTTTTCTGAGACCCAGGTCATACGCAGTCTTTGCACAGTCCTGTGCAGCAATCTGTGCAGCATAAGGTGTATTTTTCTTTGATCCTTTAAATCCCATCTTCCCGGATGATGACCATGATATTACCTGTCCCGAATTATTTGTAAGTGATATAATAATATTATTAAATGAGGCATGTATATGTGCCTGACCGGTAGCTTCAATCTTAACTGTCCTTTTTCTGGAGGTTCTTGTTTTCTTGGCCATTGGTTATTTCTTTTGTAAAGCTTTCTTCTTATTTGCAATTGTTTTCCGTCTTCCTTTCCTGGTCCGGGCATTATTTTTTGTGCTTTGCCCCCGAACGGGTAATCCTATTCTGTGACGTATACCCCGGTAAGAA
>CAZGOR010000430.1:0-3357 GCA_964527875.1 uncultured Bacteroides sp.
ATCTTCAGGGAATTCTTCGGCATATGAGCAATGTTTGATCGCTATATATTTATATGTTGCCGGGTTGAGGATAACGAAAGAAAATCCATCCAGGCCTGCCTGAATGGATAGATGGTAGGAGTTGGTTTTGTTGAGGTCTAAGGTTTCATCAAGAAACCTGATATCGTGCATAACATCAGTTAATTATTCCCAGTTACCAGCATTGTTAGTTGCTTCAACCAGTGAGCCGACCTTTAAACCGGGGTATCCGGTTATTTTCTCCCGTTCTTCCTTATAGTTAATGACCAGTTGAGGATCAAGCCCGGCCAGCAGGATATCATAAGGCACCTTGGCCTCAAATACCCTCACCTTGACTTTCGAACCGGTTTCTATTTCACCTGCGCCGAGTTCGAATTCATAACCATCTGTAAACGGAACATAACGCAAAGAATCAACCGGGTATCCTTTATAAAACAATGAATCAATAACACTGATCTGAATGGTATCTCTTTGTATCAAACCCTGTTTTAAAGCAATTCTTTCAGCTTCTTGTTTGCCGACTTCCTCTATGAGTGAGTCAGGAGCACTTCCAATGGCTTTTACAACAGTAAAACTGCCGGATTTAAGAAAGGTGATCAAAGAATCAAAATCTCCGGTGAATCGTTCATGTTCAGATTTGTAGGCAAGTTCGGCTGTACGGATGTCCTTTAATTTTTGAATCGTGGCGTTTTCTCTTTTTTCCCTCTCCCTGACAAAACGGATAGGATTCATGATACTTTCGTAAAGAAGATAACCAAGGACAAGAATGGCTGCAGCAAGTACAATCTGGATCACTTTTTTCATGCTGTTGTTTTTTATTTTTTTCTGATATGGAACAAATTTAAAAGAAAAAATTAAATTTTTAAGCTAATTTCGGGCAAATGTATAAAGGATAAGGATGTTGAAAAACCACCTGATAAAGCTACTGAGAGAAAATTTTGATTATGAGCCAACTGAAAGTCAGAAACGTTTGATCATCAGTTTGTCTTCATTTATTACCAGTGATGAACAAAAACAGGTTTTATTGGTAAAAGGTTATGCCGGCACCGGTAAAACCACTTTAGTTAGCTCTCTTGTAAAAAGTCTGGATCAGTGCAACCTGCGTTATGTTTTGCTGGCTCCCACGGGCCGTGCTGCCAAAGTATTGTCAGCCTATTCGCGGAGGCCGGCATTTACCATTCATAAAAAGATTTATATTCAGAAAACTGCCCGTGAAGGTATGGGGATATTTGTACTGGAACGAAACCTTCACAGCAATACTTTTTTTATTGTCGATGAAGCTTCTATGATTACTAACCAGGCCCAGGAACTGAACATTTTTGGATCAGGAAGGTTGCTGGATGATCTGTTGGAATATGTATACAATAATAAGAATTGTAAGCTCATCATGATAGGTGATGCAGCACAATTGCCCCCTGTAGGTCTTGATATAAGCCCTGCTCTTGACAGAAAAATACTGGAGCAGCATGGCATGATAGTATATGAATGTTATCTGACCGATGTAATCCGGCAATCATTGGATTCAGGTATATTGTTTAATGCAACCTGCATCAGAGATATGCAGGACAAACAATTATCTGATTTCCCGGTTTTTAAAACGAAGAAATATGATGATGTCATCCCGCTGTCCGGATCTGACCTGGTGGAAGAGCTCAGCCGGGCATATGACCGCTATGGCCATGAAGGTACAATCGTCGTTACAAGATCAAACAAAAGGGCAAATAAATATAACCAGGGAATAAGGAATCAGATACTCGGTAAAGAAGAGGAGATAGCCCAGGGTGATTTTCTGATGGTCGTAAGAAATAATTACTTCTGGCTGGATGAAAACCAGATGACTGATTTTATTGCAAATGGTGATATTGCTGAAATTAACCGCATTCATAAATACCAGGAGCTTTACGGTTTCAGATTTGCAGATGTTACGCTTCGGTTCCCGGATTATCAGAATATGAAAGTAACATGTAAAATAATCCTTGATACATTAAACATTGAGACTGCCGCACTCGGACAGGAGGAAGGGAAGGTCCTTTACCAGGCTATTCTGGAAGACTTTCCGGAGGTTAAATCGAAACGTAAACAATATGAGAAAATCCGGGAACATCCGTTTTTCAATGCACTACAGGTTAAATTCGCTTATGCTGTTACCTGTCATAAAGCCCAGGGCGGACAATGGGAAAACGTCTTTATTGACCAGGGATATATAACTGAGGAGATGATGAATGTGGAATATCTGAGATGGCTGTATACAGCCTTCACCAGGGCTACAAAGAATTTATACCTGATCAATTTTAACTCCAGGTATTTTAATGATGTTTGAACAGGATGCAAGGTACAAAGTGCAAGGTACAAAGTAGCAATTGTCGCAAAGGTCACAATGGTCACAGGGTATAGGGTACAGGGTTGCAATTGTCGCAATAGTTATAGCGTGCAATTTCCCCACCTTCTCCGCCAAATGGTGGATTTGGTGGATAAAACTGCCGGATGGGACCCCGACAGTAACTTACCCCGGTTAACGACCGGGTTTACTCATTTTGATTCACACCTGGTAAATATCACTGCCGATTGGCAATCGGCAGAACTTGTTCAACCCCTGCCTGCAGGCAGGCTTTCAGGATTGTATCGGGTATTGTATCCGTCGCCACTGGTGTCTGTCGTCAGGCACCGGTGGTTATTCATAGTTGTACCCCTTTTGGATAATTTAAACTTCTGAATATCAATTGATAAAACTTTAAATTCTCATCACCGGAACTCAAACTCACCAATTTACCAATTCACCAATTAACATAAAATTCACACTTTTATTCCGTCAGCTGAAGCAATTGATTACTCCATACTCCCTACTCCTTACTTTCCCTCCGTCTCTCCTTCCCTCCATCTCTCTATCGCTCCTTCCCTCCATCTCTCCTTTCTATTCTCCAATAATCTTAATCAGCACTCTCTTCTTCCTCTTTCCGTCAAATTCCCCATAGAAAATTTGTTCCCATGGTCCGAAATCAAGTTTACCTTTGGTGATGGCAACCACCACTTCACGACCCATGATTGTTCTTTTTATATGAGCGTCAGCATTGTCCTCAATGGTATTGTGCTTGTATTGTGAATAGGGTTTTTCCGGTGCCAGTTTTTCCAGCCAGACCTCGAAATCATGGTGTAAACCGGATTCATCATCATTGATAAATACACTTGCTGTAATGTGCATCGCGTTAACGAGCACCAAGCCTTCCTGAATACCACTTTCTGCTAAAGCTTTCGTTACTTCCGGTGTGATATTTACAAGCTGCCGGCGCTGCGGTATGTTAAACCAGAGTTCCTTACGGTATGTTTTCATGATGTAGTTGT
>CAZGOR010000431.1:0-3353 GCA_964527875.1 uncultured Bacteroides sp.
CATTGCCAACAGGGTTGGCATCATGAAGGAAGGCCGGCTGATAATGGTCCGTACCCGCGAGGAATTCATGGAGGAAGACCTCGAAAAGATCTATATGGATTATATGCAGGAAGCAGTGTTATAACAATTCACTTACCGGCATTATTGAAAAATCAGACGTCATGATCTGGCATATTGCTAAAAAGGATCTTCTGCTGAATATTATTTCGGTAAGATTTATCATCGGTTTTCTCCTTTGCCTGTTGATCATACTCTTTACGATCATTGTAAACATCGATGATTATAAAAACCAGTTGCGGATTTATCAGATCGACAGGGCTGAAGCTGAAAAGAACCTGAAAGAAATCCGTGTTTATTCCGGGCTCCGTCCCGAAATTGTGAAACCACCCGAACCACTATGTATTTTTTGTACAGGCATCAGTACCAATATGGGTGACAAGGTAAAAACCAACTTCGGTGAGAAACCCATTTTCCCGGAAGGGGAAGAATCTTTGAAGGATAACCCGTTCCTGAACTCTTTCCTTTCCATCGATTTTGTTTCCGTGATCTCTATTTTGATCTCACTCCTGGCTCTTGTATTCTCTTATGACCTGTTCACCCGTGAGCGGGAAGACGGGACTTTGAAGCTGACCCTGTCCAAAGGAATCAGCCGTTCCACCTTCATGGCAGGTAAAATTCTCGGTGTGTTCATCACCCTGGTTCCTATCCTTGTATTTTGCTACCTGTTAAGTTTTTTAATCATTTTATTGTCCCGTAATGTTGCCTTTTCTGCAGGAGAATGGACGAACATTCTGATCCTGTTTATTGTTTCACTTTTTTTTATGGCAACTTTCGTCATGATTGGAACAACCATATCAAGCTTTGTCCGTTATTCATCAACCAGTATCGTGATCTGTCTGCTCTCCTGGATATGGTTTGTTTTCCTGGTACCCGCGATCATCAATTACGGGGTTGAAAGTCTTATGGAGACGGAACTATATGAAAATGTGAGATATACACTGGACGAAATTGACAGGGATTATTCGAATATTCAAAGTGAAAAATACCGCGAAATCTTGGAGGAGGAAGGTCTACAGGGCACAACTTGGTTTAATGCTGATGGTGGTGATGACGGCTATTTTGAAACATCAGGTACTCCTATAGAGACGATGGAATTCGAACGTCGTATAAGGGCATGGAGCGAACCAGTCCGGATTGAGTATGCCGACAGGAAATGGGCTGTCCAGAAAGAATACCTCGACGGTTTGATCCGGCAGGGCCGCTGTCAGCAATACCTGGCCTGGCTTTCCCCTTCCATGATCTTCAAACAGGTCTCGGCCTGCTTATGCCGGACCGATATGAATGCTTTCCTCGGTTTCATGGATGAGTTACATTCCTACCGGGAAATTCTTATCGAGCACTTTAAGAATAACGGATTGTTTGATTCCTTTCGTTACATCACTGCCCAGCCTGTGGATCAGATTGTTACATTTGAGGAATATGAAAGAATCAATCGTGACATTGATCAGATTATGGATCAGATTACTACGATGGAGGATTTTGAAAGATTCTCTAAATCCGGGATTATACCAGAATGCTGGAGCAATAACAATAATCCCACCCTGGATTTAAGTGATATCCCCATGTTCCGGTACCAGGCAGCCGGCCTCCCCGACCTGGTCAACCAGGGACTCCTGAGAATGATTGCCCTGCTGGCAGGATGTATCGTAATATTCGTCATTACCCAATGGTCATTCAACAAATATGATATTCGGTAATTTAAATGAATCGGATCATGTTAAAAATTATATTTATAAAAGAGTTACAGAACTATATTTATAGTATAAGGTTCCAGGTATCTTTTCTGATTATTATGGTGGTCTTTATCACCGGTTCAATCGGGTTCGTTAAAACTTTCGATGCAGCGCAGAAAAAATACATCGATTATTCAAATAACTTTACAGAGGGCATGAAGCGGCTTGCTTCCGTGAGCGCCACCACGCTGGCCATTCACCGGTCGGCTTTTGATTTTGCACCACGCACCAATGGCATCATGTCCGATTGCAGCGAGAAAGTATTGCCAAATAAGATTATCTACAGCGCCTTCAATGTTTTTGGATTTGAAGTGGCCAAAGGAAGCAGCAATCCGCTTTTAAAAGTCTCACAGGGACTGAGCTGGTCATTTATTGTAACAATGATATTGAGTTTCATGGCCCTGCTTTTTGCATTCGATTCGGTTTCAGGTGAGAAGGAGCAAAAAACACTTGCACTATCATTTTCTAATAGGGTATCCCGGGGTACAATCCTCTTCGGGAAATTCCTAAGTAATATCAGTGTCCTTCTTGTTACAGAGATCACAGGTATCATCATCAGTATATTACTTATTATTATTGTTGGTAACGTACCGGTTGACTTACATTTTTTAATCGAAACCGGAGGATTTGTTATACTCTCAGGACTATTTATTTCCTGTTTTACCGCTTTCGGTATGCTGGCTTCTGTAGCTTCGAAGTATTCGAATGTCAGTCTGATGATATCGCTGAGCATATGGCTGCTGTTTGTCATCATCATCCCCAATACAGCAGTATTCTGGGCTAACAGGCTGTTCCCCATCGAACATGCGGATGTAGTGGAACAAAGAAAGGTGGAAGGCCGGGAGGAACTAAACCGGAATGCACCGCCCGGAAGCTGGTCTTCAAGGGGGCATGACCCCTTTTTTCCAAGGCATGAACTGAGAGCCAACCTGCAGATGTCATTTCTGGTTAATGATAAACAGCATATGGATGCTTATTACGCTGATATGATGCGGCAATTTGAAAAAACCCGGTACTTTACTCTAGTGTCACCCGTGGCGCTTTTCGATTACTCCAACGAGGCATTTCTCGGAGGTGGCTACCTGCGTTTTAACAAGAACTGGGCAGACCTGCATATATTCCAGGAACAATTTCTTCAGTTTTTCAAGGATTTTGACCGTAAGGATAAAGGCAGTCCGCATTGGTACAATCCTTATGAGAGATATTCAACCACACACGAGCCGGTTGCCTTTGAAACCGTGCCCGTTTATGAAGAGAAACTTTCCTCATACGGTCAACGGATCGATTTCATGAAATATTACCTGATGATCATGGTTGCCTATACAGGCATCGTATTCTTCATCTCATTTGCCTTGTTTGTGAGGTATGATGTGAGGTGAAGAAGCATGGAGCAGGGAGCAGGGAGTAGGGAGGGAAAAAGTACGAAAGGACGAAAAGACCTGACAGGTTGACTTGATCCTGTCAGGTCGGATATCTTTATTCTTTTGAATACTCCAAAAAAAGCAGTGAAGAAGTGAAAGTATAAGATTGAGAAATTGGCTTATTGGTGAATTGGTGAAT
>CAZGOR010000432.1:0-3348 GCA_964527875.1 uncultured Bacteroides sp.
TAAATAAT
Source organism: uncultured Bacteroides sp. (assembly GCA_964527875.1). Lineage (GTDB taxonomy): Bacteria > Bacteroidota > Bacteroidia > Bacteroidales > SM23-62 > LJUQ01. The sequence continues at coordinate 9 of CAZGOR010000432.1, forward strand.
GTCCTGTAATGAGGGATGGAGGTATGGAGAGAGGGAGAGAGTGAGAGGGGTATATAGGGGGATGGGGGGCATAAGCGCTAACTTAAGGATTTGGAAATATGTCTTAAATATAATATATTTGGGACATGAAAACAAACATAAAATATTTTAATGAAGACTGGAAAGTCTTGGGCCAATTTTTTCCAAGAGGATGGAAAAAGCAGGCCAAAACACTTGGAGCTATGACTCGTCAAAGATCCATAAGTTCGGTCAACAAATTATTGCAGCTATTATTGATTCACCTTTCAGATGGATATTCTTTACGGGAGACAGTGGCCATTGCAAAAAGTGGAGGAATTACAGATATTTCAGACGTATCTTTATTAAAACGACTTAAAAATTCAGCAGAATGGTTTCGTTGGATGTCCCTTGAACTACTTGAGAGAAAAGGGATTGATATGACAATTCCTCGTTGGTTATCCGGATACAATGTTAAAAGCATAGATGCATCGGTAATAACTGAACCTGGAAGTACGGGAACCGATTGGCGTTTACATTATAGCATTTATTTATTCGGTCTGCAGTGTGATCAGTTTATAATTACGCAACCAAATGTGGGAGAGAGTTTTGTAAATTTTAAGGTTGATCCTGGAGACTTATTTATAGGAGATAGAGCTTATGGACGGTTTAAAAGCTTAAAGTATGTAAAAGATAATGGAGGTGATTATATTGTAAGGTTTAAAAATAAAGCGTTTTCTCTTTATTGTAACAATGAAGAATTTAAAGTGGTTGAAGAATTAAGAAGTTTAAGAGTTGATCAAATTAAGGAATGGCCATTAATAGCAGTCACAAGTGAAAGGACTGAACTAAACTTGCGGCTTTGTGCTATAAAGAAAAATAGAAAAACCGCAGAAGAATCAATAAAAAAAGCAAAAAAAGAAGCGAGTAAGAAGCAAAAAACCATTGACCCTGAAACATTGGAATTACATAAATATGTAATCATATTGACATCTTTAAAACAAGAGATAAGTGCTAAATTAATCTTAGAATTGTATCGATGCAGATGGCAGGTAGAAATAGCTTTTAAACGACTAAAAAGCATACTTGGATTGGGCCATCTGCCCAAAACTGATCCACAATCATGCCGAGCGTGGTTGCAAGGGAAAATGTTTGTGGCCCTTTTAGCCCAGGCAATCGTCGACGAAGGTCGGCTTTTTTCCCCATGGGGATATCCTTTATCATAAATTAAAGCCTGTAGGAAATTTATGGAGAGAGACCTCATTTGCATTGATGTTAATAAAACAAGTAGTAATGCCCAGATTGAGTTTACAGGATTGTTTGGAACACTGGTATAATATACAAGAAAAATTGTCTGAGAACCAACGTAGACGAACTTTTCAGGTAGAAAATTTATTTCCTTAAGTTAGCGCTTATGGGGGGAGAGGGAGGGATGAATAACAGTTAAAACAGTGACAGGATAACCAAAGACTATTGAAAAATAAGAAAATATAATTAGCTCAAATACTGTTAATTATCCTTTTTGTTAGAGAGGAATATATAATCAATATGGCCAGATGTGTTTCAGTAAATTTCAATTAATTATGGAAGGGAAACTCATCATCTTTTCAGCACCGTCAGGTTCAGGTAAAACTACAATAGTAAGACATTTACTGGACAGTGGCCTCCCGCTGGAGTTTTCTGTCTCGGCCTGTACCAGAAAACCCAGATCCGGTGAAGTTGACGGAACAGATTATTATTTTATGTCGGTTGATGAATTCAAAGAAAAAATAGACAAAGGCGATTTTGTCGAGTGGGAAGAGGTTTATCCGGGACTTTTATATGGTACTCTTAAAAGTGAACTTGAAAGGATCTGGAAAAGCGGAAAGCACGTCATTTTTGATGTTGATGTGGCCGGTGGAATCAATCTGAAAAGGCAGTTCGGCACATATGCATTTTCCATTTTTGTGATGCCTCCGTCCATCGAAGAACTTGAAACCAGGCTTAAATCAAGGGGAACAGATGCCGGAAAGGATATCCGGACAAGGATTAAAAAAGCTCACGAGGAAATCGCTCTTGCAGCTGACTTTGATATGATCCTGGTAAATGATGATCTTGATAAGGCTCTGAATAAAGCTTTTATCGCAGTCAGCAGATTCCTGGAATAAGTGTATTTGTATATTTGTGAATTTGTATATTGGTATATTGTTATATCGGTATATTGGTAAATTGGTAAATTGGTGTGTTGGAGTATTTGGTGTGAGAGTGTGGAGTTCTAATGTTTGTGTCTCAGGTTATTTTGGGGAATTTGTTAACCGGCAGATTTAATAATAAAGGATATAATAGAAAAGTCCGCTTGTGATACCGTGTCACAACTAAAATAAAAGGCTTCACGCAAAGTTCGCAAAATTACCGCAAAGATCGCAAACTATTGACTATCAGATATCTAAACTTTGCGAAATTGATGCTTTTCTTTGCGTTCCCTGCCTGACGGACCGCAGGCAGGTTTGCGTGAAAAAATAGTTATGACATGGCCCCGATTTGTCAACCAGAAAATTTACTTATAGCTCATTATATTTTTTAATACAAACAAGTTAGTTCTGTCTGATGAGAATAGGTCTATTCTTCGGTTCTTTCAACCCGGTACATATTGGTCACCTGGCCATTGCCAATTATATGGTGGAATTTACCGGTATGAATCAGCTATGGTTTGTTGTCAGCCCTCAAAATCCCTTTAAGGAAAAAAAGAATCTTCTTACCGAATATCACAGATACGAACTGGTCTTACGTGCCATCGGAGATGATCCTGTAATCAGGGCAACAAACATTGAATTTGGCATGCCCAAGCCTTCCTATACAATCGATACACTTACTTATCTTACTGAAAAAAATCCCGGAAAGGAATTTGCCATTATCATGGGAGCTGATGGATTGGCATCCTTTAAAAAATGGAAAAATCACAAACAGATCATTGCGCATTATCACCGGTATGTTTATCCAAGACCCGGAACCGATACCAGGCAGTTACCAAACATGGAAAATGCCACGCTTGTCGATGCACCCCTGATCGGAATCTCCTCAAGTTTTATCAGGAAAGCGATCCGTGATGGAAAGGATATTCATTACTTTCTCCCCGCCCCGGTGTGGAAATATATCCGGGAGATGAATTTTTACAGGTAGCATGGAGCAGGAATTTTTAAATGATGGAGGTAAAAACAAGTCATCCCGAGAGCGTAGCGAGGAGGGAACTCATAGTCGATTACGGTAAACAAAAATTTGGAGTTGCTCTAATAAACAAGATTATCCCGAGTCCAACGAGGTCCCTCAGTCGCTTCGCTCCTTCGGGATGACTTGATTCTAAAGA
>CAZGOR010000433.1:0-3325 GCA_964527875.1 uncultured Bacteroides sp.
AACACTCGGACAACTTAAAGTTATTCCTGTCATAGCCATAGAAGATCCGGATAAAGCCCTCCATCTGGCTGATGCATTGATTGAAGGCGGATTACCCCTGGCTGAGATCACCTTCAGGACCAGTGCTGCCGCCCGGGTTATTTCAGTTTTGTCCAAAGAAAAACCTGAATTAATAATCTGCGCAGGTACCATCCTGACTATTGATCAGCTTAAACAGGCATGCGACTATGGAGCGATCCTCGGGGTAGCCCCGGGACTGGACATAAAGATTGTTGAAGAAGCCTTAAAGATAGGATTCCCCTTTATGCCCGGTGTCATGACCCCCAGTGAGATATGCCTCTGCCTTAACTATGAACTCGAACTCCTGAAATTCTTTCCTTCTGAACCATTGGGTGGAGTAAAGTTCCTGAAAAGTATCATTGCTCCGTTCGCACATACAGAAGTTAAATTTTCACCAACCGGAGGTGTGAATAAAGAAAATTTCAAAGAATATCTTGACATTCCACAGGTTATCTCAGTTGGTGGTACCTGGGTAGCAAATAAAGAAAATATCAAGGCCGGGAATTGGAATAAGATAAAACAAAATTGCCGGGAAATAATTGAAGAGACTGTCTAAAAAGTAGTATAAACCACAGAGTCCACAGAGTTTTCACAGAGTCCGCAGAGAAGTAACTTTCTTAATATCAAACCTCTGTGAACTCTGTTTAATCTCTGTTTCCTCTGTGGTTAAATGTTTTAATAGACTTTTTAGACAGCCTCTAAAACAAAAATATATACGATAAAATTGCCTCATTTGATGATTCATATCTTAAAATTTATTTTCTACTTTCTTATTTTGTTTACCATTTATTCCTGTGATTATTTTAGGAAAGAACAACCTGAAAAAATCCTTCCAACTGTTACATTTCGTGAAAAGTATGCAGACTACCAAAAGCAGTTTATCAAATTTGACAAATACCAATTTTCTGTTTCCGTTCTGACTACAGATGGTCCGGTTGATCCTTATTTATTTAATTTACAATATGATACAAATTTTGTAAAGGCAATCTCTCTGGATCTGATAAATGCTAATACCCGTCAGTCTTACACAGGTAAGATTGAACTTATGATCGGACGAAACATTGACGGTAGCATCAGCTGGCAGGCAACGACGGAGATGACTAATCAAATCAAGGGGATAAAAGTTGAAGTATATCCCATCCCGGGCAAATATTTATCCATGTTCCCCGGTTGGGAAACTGGGATCCCGGAAGATAATCCGGTTCAGCTGGCTTTCCCTTCAGGCTATTATCCTTATCAAATAATCCCACAATCCGGGACAAGAGCCATATCACTGGATGCACAATGTTTTATCATCTCTGACCCGGAGCACAAAAAATATCTGCTTTTCAGGGGAACCGATTACCCTCCCCGTTTCCAGAAATTCTGGCTCTTCAGGGAAAAAGATACAGTCAGATTGCTTTGTTATTCCGAAGGAAATGCTTCTGAAAGAGATTTTATATACACCACTCCTGAATGGTATATTGAATCTATGCCTAATCTGGAGATCGGCTTCAGAAAACACCAGGCATGGATGGAAAAAGTATACGGATTGAAATACCTTGAGCAAAGGCCAGATGCTCCTGAATGGATCAATGATCTTAATATGAATATAACCTTTGAATGCAGGGCCGGTCACGGACGGGTATGTCATACATTTGATCAGGTCAGCGAAAGGTTGCAACAAATTGCCCAATATGTCAATCCCCATAAAGTTAAAATACATCTTGTTGGCTGGGATGGTCCATGGGACAGGACCTGCCCTCATTACAGGCCCGATCCTTCGCTTGGTGGCGATGAGGGATTCATACAAATGATTAGTGTCGCACATAAGCTCGGTTATAAAGCCGGAGTTCAGATGAATGTGTCGGGATTGGGAAAAATGAATCCGCAATTTGAGGAATTAAAATATTTTCTCGATCACCAATGCCGTGATGCCGAAAGCAGGCCCCTGCAATGGGAATATGATCTTGATGGAGATGACCAGGACGAGATCATTTACTATTTTATCTCTCCGGACCATGAACCCTGGAGACAATACATGATTGAAAAAATAGTAAAAGTTGTAAATGATTTCGACATCGATGTTGTCCATCTGGATCAATCAACTACCATTCATAATGATTATTGCCATAAACATTACAGGGGTATTATTAAACTTTTCCAGGAATTGAGGGAACAATTACCACCGGACGTTATCATATCAGGTGAAGGCATCAGTGAACCCCTGATATTTCTTTATCCCGTTTGTATCCAGCCGTCCGCTGGTAATTCAAATCTGTTCAACAAATACGTAAAATCCTTTGATTATGGTTACTATCCTGAAAAAGGGAATGGCCGGTTAACTTATGATGCATTCGGTCTGATGGATTGGAACAGGGATGATTTTTACAAGCATCTCGAAAAATGTCTTAATGCTGGCATCATCCCCACCCTGAGACTCGGAGATTACAGTATGCGCATTGACAGCAAGGAAGCTTGTGCAATATATGAAGCGGCTAATCTGTAAACGAGACTGTCTAAAAAGTAGTATAAACCACAGAGTCCACAGAGTTTTCACAGAGTCCGCAGAGAAGTAACTTTCTTAATATCAAACCTCTGTGAACTCTGTTTAATCTCTGTTTCCTCTGTGGTTAAATGTTTTAATAGACTTTTTAGACAGCCTCATTCATTATTCATACCTCAGATTATCGACAGGATTCTTTTTACCGATACTGTATGTATGATAACTTACAGTAAGAAACGCGATCAATAAGGATAAAATACCTGATACAGCAAGTAATATCCAGTAATTTTCAATTTTATAGGCAAACTTGTTCATCCATTTACCGGTCATCATGGCTGCCAGAGGCAATGCGATAACCAGGGAAATCAGGACCCACCTGAGCAGATTCTTTAACAGCATCATCATAATATCCAAGCTGTTCCCACCATTGGCCTTCCTGATGCCAATCTCCTTTGTACGTTTGATAACAGTCTGACCTGAAAGGCCAAATAGACCCAGCATGGAGATCAGGATTGCCAGCAATGCCCCCCATGAAAGGAGCTGTGATGTTTTTAGTTCATCACCATACATACTTTTGTATCTTTCAGAAAGAAGAAAATGTGTGAAATTATCATCCGGGTAATGAATCTTAAGAACTGAATCGGCATGGTTGATCGCTGATTGGATTGAATCCGTATCAATCCTCAGGGTAATATACCTGTAGCGTGAGAAATATTTACTGATCACCAATGGTTCAACCGGATTATGGAGCGATTTGAACTGAAAATCTTTTACCACACC
>CAZGOR010000434.1:0-3308 GCA_964527875.1 uncultured Bacteroides sp.
ATTCCTCACCCGGTTTAACCGGATGATCTCTCAGGCTGATGATCATATTTGTTCCAAACATTCGAATCGTATGGGGAGGTTTGCCATTCAAAACAGGTTGATTATCTTCGTAATATGTCTCTCCCCGAACTGTAAACTTTAAAATTTCTACTCCATCTGTGATCAGATCAGGATCAATCCCCATGTCCCGGCCACTACCCTTTTTATATGCATTCTGGTAAAGTTTGGTAACCAGGGAAGGAATTGTATCCGGACTGTTATTAATATAAACGATCTCTTCCGAACCGGATATGATCTTCGTTACCGGATCATATTCAGCCTTTATTTTATAACGTGCTGTGTTCTGCCAGTAATTCGGGCCTGGTTTACCATCCCATGACCGTGTTCCTTTTTGATAGGATTGCTGAAATTGCGGAGGCATGAACAGACTGGGAGACTGACTGCTGGCAAGGCTAAAAGTGAGGCAGATACACAATGTTATGACTACTTTTTTCATTTTCTTGAAAATTATATTCTTATTAAAGGATTAAAATCCGAAACTACAGAAATTCGAAAATCGAAACCTGCCTGTCGGCGAAGCAGGCAAACACGAAACCTCGAAATCAGAAAACCGAAATTAGAAACCCTAAACTACAGAAAATCGAAATGCGAAACAAACACGAAATGACGAAAACAGAAATCAGAAAACAGAAATCAGAAAACAGAAAATCGAAAAGAACTCAAATTGAAATCTTATTAAAAATTGAATTTTTATTTTCGATATTTTGTTGTTTCGATTCTGTTTCTTTTTTTGCTGTTTTGATTCTGTTTCGATTCTATTTCGATTCTCGCTGTTTCGATTTTATTTCGATTCTCGATATTTCGCTATTTCGATTCTTCTTCACTCCTTTTTTCGGGAATCTCCCATGGACATGGCACGTCCTATATCAATAGAAACAAGGATTTGCTGTGAGTAATCAATACTTTGTTCGATAAAATGAACTGAAAAGACAAGTTTTCCCCTGACATGCTTTATATGAAATGGCTGCCAGAACAGATCCATTCTCCCATACTCCGTTGCTTCATAGAATGAATCGCCGTACAGGAATTCATGTCCCTGTCCCCTGTAATATGTACCCTGGAGGCCTATTCCTCTATAACTTATAAGGAGCTGTGCAAGTAATCCTGCAGGTGTTTCATATCCTTCATAAACATGCCTGATCCGGTCGAGAGATACCAGTGCTCCGGCAGAAAATGAAAGGGTATCAAAAAAAGTATATGCTGAAAGATCCGCACCCAGATTCAGATCAAAACCACCATTATCTCTCAGATGAAAGTCTGGAGGTGGAATACGGGGCCGCGCAAAATGACCCATCAGAAAATGATGTGAGAAATAAAGGAATTGATAGTTATACCTGCCGGAAAAACCAAAGATGAACCGTTCAAAATCGGTGTCAGTCTGCCTGCTGGTCCAGTCAAGAAAAATATTTTGATAACCCCATTCCCCGCTGTATCGTAAATAAGCTCCCTCAATATTCGGACGGTAATAATTCAAAGTATCTGTAAGAAGGGCAAGTGGATAATCCAGCAATTCTTTTCTTGGAAAAGCCCCCATAAAAAAGTCAACATGCTTGTGATCAAACTGATAATAGATTGTGGGTAATGGTTTAATGGCATCCGGCTCACCACCGAACTCATAAATGTAATGGATACCCGCACGCAGCCTGTGAATCTGATCATAGTTTCCCCCGACTTCAAGCCTTAATCCTGAACCAAACATTGTCTGAGGTAACTGGACTGAATTATGATATTCCCGGTTATCAAGAAATCCATCAACCCCGATCAGCCATTCCAATTCCTGTCCTGATACCGGAAGGGATTCAATCACGATCATAAGGGATAAAAGGAGTATGTGAATGCAAACTGATTTGATCATATTGGTTTTCAAGTCTGTATTATTATTCATCCGGTCAGCATATCTCAACAATTTATAAAAGTATGTGAAAAAAAAGAATTCTTCAACCTGAACCCGAAAATTGTAATGTTTAACTATTTTAGCATTTATCACGCTAAATAAACAAACCTCATGATTGATGATCCGGAAAAAAGAAGACAAAAACAATTTGATAAGATCTGTAAAAAAGTAGGGAAAGCGATCCTTGACTTTCGGCTTATTGATGATGGTGACCGGGTGCTGGTTGGTTTATCCGGTGGAAAGGATTCGATGATCCTGCTTGAAACCCTGGCAGACAGAAAAAAGCACCTGCCTCTTTCATTCGAGTTATTCGCTATACATATATCTGTGAAAAACGTGGGATATGAAACAGATACTGTCTATCTGTCAGACTTTTGCAGGGAAATTGGTGTACCTCTTTTTCTTGAAGAAACTGAAGTTGATCTTTCTCTGAAACCTGAAAAACCACCATGTTTTATCTGCTCCTGGATAAGAAGGAAAAATATATTTGAAAAATCAAAACAACTCAACTGCAACAAGGTGGCTCTCGGGCATCATAAAGATGATGCTATTCAGACCTTACTGCTAAACATGATCTATCATGGCTCTTTCAGTTCTCTTCCCCAAAAACTCTCCATGTTCAACGGCCGGATCCACCTGATCCGGCCCTTACTGATGATTCCCGAGAATGAATTGAGTTACTATGCCAATATGAGAAAAATAAAAGAACAGGGAAAAACATGTCCCTATGACGATTCAACCAAAAGAAATGAAATAAAGGAACTGATCCGTAGATTTGATAAACTACACAAAAATTCCAGGAAAAACCTTTTCAAGTCGATGGATAATATATTTCCCAACTATCTCCCCAGGATGAGATCCTGACGGAGAACTAATCATTATCCGTCATTTCGATCTTTGATATAACAGGCAGGTGATCGGAAGGATAAATCCCGTGTATTTTTTTTCTTATCACCTCAGCATTCCTGATTTTTATTTCATGAAATACAAATATGTAATCAATCCTTGTCAATCCGATCTCACTCTTCCACCCATGAAACGTCAGATCTGTACTGTCAGAGGCAGGATGAATTTCCCTGTACGCATCCTTCAATCCGTATTCTGTAATCATCCGGTAAACGACATTATCTTCTTCAACATTGAAATCACCCATTAAGATGACAGGCAATCCTGAAGCCATGTTACCGATATATTCCAATATCAGCCGAATGCTCATTTCTCTGGCATATTGCGACACATGGTCAAGATGTGTATTGAAAACAAAGAATTCTCTGCCGGATGGGATATCTCTGAGCCTGCTCCATGTCACGATCCTGTTACAAGCTGCCTGCCAGGTATTTGAACCTGCAACCTC
>CAZGOR010000435.1:0-3300 GCA_964527875.1 uncultured Bacteroides sp.
TATAATCCACATCCAGGTATCCATCCTTTATCACAGTGATACAATAGCCATCAGGAGAAAGGTGTTTATTTCCTCTGGTTATCTGTATTGTTACCTTTTCCCGTTTTCCATAGCTGGATTTATCCGGCTTACAGGTAATTCCCTGAACAACTCCGGTACCATAACCCGGATCGCCGGGTTTTGCAGTGTATGTTTGATTGACGCTCGTGCCGGTTTTATATGGGTTAACTATTGTCAGTGGAACACGGGCGTATGCTTGCGGGGGATAATTCCGCATCCATTTAGTATATGCCCTGATATAATAAAGACCTGTTGTCAGGGTATCAGGTATCATGATCCTGCCGGATGCACCTCCGTAATCCATCATATATTTTCCCTGGTTAACAGGAATATTTCTCCTGTTAATCAATTCAACATATATTACCCTGCTCCAGCTATTTTTTTTGAGCAGTGTATGGCTCATATTAAAAAGCCTGAACATAACAGGCTCTCCGGAAGCATATAAACTACCGTCTGTAAACAGATAAAGCTGTTCTTTTAGCATGGACATATTGAACGATAACGAATCATTTTCCGGTCCAATGGCAGCAAGTTTTGCAGATACCTGAAGGATACAAATCAGGAAAATTATTTTTATGATGATCCTGTGCATTTTACTCCCAGAAATCAGGTTTAACATTTGTTCCTCCTCCAGTAGTACAATCAAAACACATACCACTGCCGATACCATATGGTGGACCGTCTCCCATTTCAGAAACAGATATCATGTAGACCGGATAGGACATATAATCTGGGATTTCTTTGAGGCTTTTGATGGTATCAAGAATACAATCCGGTCCAGGAAAACTGAATTCATTTATATCGTCTACATAAATCCGTTTTTCAGTTGATGAAGAAACATTAAAAAATCCAAGTACCTTTTCATCAGGATCATCAATATTATAAACGTTGCCCTGTATCTGGGAAGGTTGTTTTTCGTATAATCCCCCGCCTTCCTGGTTCTGTCTTCGCATCTGATCCCAATATGCAAAGGCATCATCGCTCAGGGTATACTGTCTTACAAGCAGGCTGTACCGGATCCTTAAACGGTTGGTACGATTTGAAACATAGTTAAGGGGATATTTACGGATTTCATTGCTTAACATTTGTTTTGTAGACATTGTATAGATATTATTGATCCTTCCGGTATACCAGCATTTATAATATAACATCGGATCAGGCATATGATGTAATGTACCATCATAATAATACTGTATGTAATGGGCTGCATAATACTTCCAGGTCTCTACCAGTTCCCAGCGATAATTGCGTGGTTGATCCTCGCCTGCATCAAGATCGATATATAATTGTATACCCTGCATTGGCTGCTCAGGATCGGCGGTTTCTCTATTCTCTATCTCAAAGTAAATACTGTCTATTGGCGGACAACGGGATTGGAGGATTTCGTAATCTGACTCATATACCTTTCCTTTTCCGGTATGGATAATTAATTTATAGGCGGTTCCCTGGATCAGCTGGTTGGATGTCATCCAGCAGCTGTATGCCCCGGGCTCCTGTTCATTAAAAAGGTAGCTGTTTCCTTTATCATCAACTACCATTACCAGGCATCGCTCTTCGGGTAAAAGTACAGGATCATTAAACGGTGATGAACGCGACACATATACATAGTGATTTCCGGGCTGGTCTGTCAGTAATCCTTCGACAACCAATAGTTCCTGGCTCTCTTTTATATCAGGTGTGAATGGTTCTACACAAGTTGTTATGAGAATCCCTATTAGTAATATAACCGGAATTATTCTACTCGCTGGCATAATTCCCGAATTTAAAATTCCATGATAAGGTTACGATTGTTGTCCCGAACACAGAAATTTTATAACCGTTAATTTTCCCATACTCTGATCTGAAAAAGACCGAATAAGCATTCTTTCTCCCGGTCAGGTTATAGATATTGAGCATCCAATAGCTGTGGATCTTCTTTTTCGATCTGAGATTTCCCTCCAGGTTAATGGAAAGGTCTGTCCTGAAATAATCAGGCAGGCGGTATGCATTTCGTGCTGAGTAATTTACGATTTCCTGACCATTCATATAATAGATTGAAATGGGATAGGTAACCGGACGGCCGGTATTATAAACCATATTAGCTGAAAGGCTTAACCTTCTGTTCATCCTGTAATTCAATATAAGATTCACAGCATGGGGCTTATCATAATTGGCAGGGTAACTCAATCCATTATTTATCTTTTCCCATGGATGAATGCCGTCAACCAGTATTTTTGATCTCGACCAGGTATAAGAGATCCACCCGTTCAACTTTCCTTTTTTCTTTTCGAGCATCAGCTCAAAACCATAGGCGGTCTGTTTTCCCTGTAAAACATCTTTCTCAATATGCAGGGAGGCAATGAAGTCTGCCCCATCCTTATATTCAACGATATTATGAATTTTCTTCAGGTATATTTCAGCCGAACTGCGAATGCCTCCTTCGGTAAAATCTTTATAGTAACCAGCTGCCAGCTGGTCACTGATTGTAGGGCTGATATGATAATCGCACAATTTCCACTGGTCAGTCGGGGCAATGGCAATCGTATTGCTCAGTAAAAACAGGTGTTGCCTTATCCTGTTGTATGAAAGTTTAACCGAACTGTTGCTTCCGGTCTGATAATTAATGGCAGTTCTGATATCCGGCCCCGAATATGTATTAACCAAGCTGCCCGGTTTATAATGAAGAGTGTCACTGATATATTCATCGTCTCTTGGAGCACCTTCAAAATAATTATAAACTTCTGCAGGTCCCAGATAATTAAAAACAGTGTATCGCATACCACCATACAAGGTCAGATTGGGTAGCACTTCAAACTTATCTCCCAGATAAACAGCATATTCCAGTCCTTTATCCCGGCCCAGATCAACGGATATCCTATTAGATTCAATTCCAGACGATTTCACCACCCCACGGTTCAGGTCATAATAAATAAAATTGCCACCGAATAAAACAACATGTTTCCCCGCAGGGACCCAGCTGAAATCAGATTTAATTTCGTAATGTCCTATTTGATAATCATGCTCATATGCTGATGAAAGATATTCCCTGTTGATGGTACCAAACGAATAATCACCAAAAACGGCTGCGATATCCGAGGTCAATGCAGGAGATATCCTGTGTCGCCAGTTCATTGAAGCCCCGGAATTTTGATAATCATAACTTAAGATATCCGTATACTGAAACTTATCTGATGTATAATATCCGAAAAATTTAAACAGGTTTTTTTCAACTGTTTCCAGGGACCTGCTTTTGATAAACCT
>CAZGOR010000436.1:0-3283 GCA_964527875.1 uncultured Bacteroides sp.
AACTTGCATCAAAAATGAGATTTGTCGGTGCACAGTTCGAAAGTTTTTTTACAGATAACCTCTGGCTTAAACTGGCAAAACATTCAAACCGGATGGCAAAAATCCTGGAAAAAGAATTACAAAATATTCCCGAAGTAAAAATTACACAAAAGGTTGAATCAAATATGATCTTTGCCATTATTCCGGAAGAGATAACAAAACCATTACAGGATGAATACTTTTTTTATGTCAGAAATGAAAAAAAGAATGAAGTTCGATGGATGTGCTCCTGGGATACTACAAAAGATGATATCTGTGGTTTTATCACTGCACTTAAAAGATTAATAAAAGAAATGCCTTAAATGCACTAAAATACCTCAAATGCCTTAAAACAATTGAATAAAATGGCTAAATTGTTAAACTGTTAAATGGCTAAATGAACAAGTTGGTTGTAATTCGCAATTTAGAAAATCAACAATTTAACAATTGAATTATCAACTGAACAACAACTCACGGCATTAATAAACTGCTATCACCATAGCTTAAAAACCTGAAATCATTTTCCATGGCATAATGGTATATCTTTCTCCAGTCATTACCAACAAAAGCACTTACAAGCAACAATAATGTACTTTTAGGTTGGTGAAAATTGGTCAGCATTTTATCAACAAGCATATACCTATAACCGGGGATGATCATCAGTTGTGTACAGGTATGATACTGTTCAAGATTATTCTTGTCAAAATAGTTGATTAATGCTTCCAGGCTTTTCTCTTTAGGAACCATTGTCAGATCATGATCTTCCCATTGTTTGAGGTATAAATGATCAGTAATAAGGCCGGGCTTCTCTGCAACTTTGCAACCAAGCCAGTAAATTGTCTCCAGTGTTCTTGTTGATGTGGTTCCAATTGCCAGTATTGTACCCTGGAAATCTACAAGTCTCTGTAGATCAGATTTTTCAAAATAAATATGTTCTGAGTGCATGGTGTGCTGGTTGACCTCTGATGAAAGCACGGGTCTGAAAGTACCTGCTCCAACATGCAGTGTAAGCTCCATGATACCAGCACTATGACTTCTGATTTTTTTAAAAATTTCAGGTGTAAAATGGAATCCTGCTGTTGGAGCAGCAACAGATCCTTCAACACGTGAATAAATAGTTTGATAAGTATATTTATCTTCAGATACCGGTTCACGGTTAAGGTATGGTGGAATAGGTGTTGAGCCGGACATTTCCAGGATGTCTCTGAAAGAATATCCGGGAGGTTCCCAACTCAGGCGGACCAACCGGGTTGAATTAATCCCTTCCAGCTTTTCGGCTTTTAAAATTATTCTACTGTTTTGATGATCTATTGTTTTGTAAAGCGGCCCCTTCTTCCATTTTTTTACATTACCTATCAGACAGTTCCAGATTACACTGTTCTTCTGTTGAAAGGAAATTTCATATTCCGGAGGATCTTCCGGCTCAATATAAAAAATCTCTATTGCTGCCCCGGTAGGTTTGTTAAACAGAAACCTTGCCTGAATGACCCTTGTATCATTAAAGATAACCAGATCATCCGGAGAGATATAATTGGCAATATTTTTGAAGATGGTATGGGAAATATGACCTTTTTGATAAACAAGTAGCTTTGAGGTATCTCTTTGCCGGAGTGGATATTTTGCGATACGGTCTCCGGGCAGGTTATAATCATAGTCATTGATATTAATACCGATCTCTTTCAACTGGATAGAATTGATGCTTATCAGTGGGATGATAAAAATAATCAATTTTAAATTAGGAAGGCCAAGGCTAAGGAAGAGTGTGAAAGTGGAAAAGAAAAAGAGCTGTGTCACAACTGTATTTCATTCTTTTGAATTAATAAATTAATTATTTCTCGCACCTGCCTGCCTGGCAGGCAGGAATCTGCGCATATCTGCGAAAAGCCTTTTAAATACTTTTTAACCGATCTCAAAATAATTCTTTAATTTTGTACCAAGCAAGCCGTTCTATCGCTTCTCTGCTCATGTGGAGGGGAGGAAAGTCCGGACAACACAGAGCACCATACTTCTGAAAGGAAGATATCCGTGAGGGTATAGTAGCGAAGCAGAAAATAACCGTCCTGAAACAAGTTCAGGATAAGGGTGAAAAGGTGAGGTAAGAGCTCACCGGTATTCCGGGTGACCGGGATAGCCGTTCGCCTTATGGGTTGTAAGACCATGTATACCGGTGTTTGAGGGTTGCTCGCCCAATGCCGGGGGGTAGGTCGCTGAGATAAATGATAGAATTCCTGTTTTTACGGGAAACAGAACCTGGCTTACAGGCTTGCTTAATTTATAAAGGGGGAATGATCTGTCGATGTTCCCCCTTTACATTTAATCCGGCTTGTTAAACAAATTATCGTCAACTTCAATATCAAATTTGACTTCTTTAATTTTTACTGTCATTCCCAACTGTCCGTTGAAGTATTGTTCCACAGTAAAAGGAAGTAAAACACCTTCAATATTCCTGTAATCATCAAAATGTATTTCAACTTCAACCTCAGAACCATTAATCATGGTCTTTCTAAGCATTTTATGCAGAATATAGCTGTTGACATCAATAAAAAGTTCATCGATATCCCCATCTGATTTGGTAAGGATCAGGTGATGAACCTGATTGCTGTCAATTTCTTCCTGTCCTATCAGTTTTAATTTATGTCCCTTTTCCCTCCATTTCCATAGATCTCCCTCAAGATTCCCCATTTCCTCGATGGTTTTAAGGTCAGGCCCTGTAAGTTCAACAGGTTCCGATGATCCCATCCAGGAAGCCTGCATCCAGCCAGTTTTTCCATCATATCCCTGTTTCAATATCTGTCCATCAGATAAAAGAACCTCAAGATATGCCTTATCCGGTTTTTTCTGGATTTGCTTGAACGAAGTTTCATCACCATATTGTATGGTGACTCCGGAAGCAATAGCAGTCTCTATTTCAACGAGTTTATCCTGTCCAATGGTTTGAAAATACTTTTCAATAATATTGTTAAGATCAGCATCCTGTGCATGAAGGACGGGATTGATAATACCAGCGAGTAAAAAGAATACATAAACTACTTTTTCGTTTTTCATAAGTAGTAATTTATTTATTAAAATATTATCCGCAAAGGTCTCAGAGTTAAAAAAGAAAACGCCGGGATAACTTATTATTTGAATTTATAAGTTACGAATCACCTTTCTCAATTTTAATAACCTCGTTAGAAGTTCTTCCAGTTTATTCATCTGAAGCATATTTGCACCATCAGATAATGCTTTGGCTGGATCAGGGTGTGTTTCCAGAAAAATACCATCA
>CAZGOR010000437.1:0-3264 GCA_964527875.1 uncultured Bacteroides sp.
ATCCGGGATGGAATCGGCCGATCCGCCTATGACCACACCGGCAAATGAACCACTGGCATCTGTTGATTGGTCATGGCCATAAAAAACGATTTTCCCGAAATCATAATTATATGAAATGTCTTTTGGTACAATAAAACTGAAGGAAAAATCACCATTTGTGATGGATGCCTTTCCCTTATAAAGGTTCCGGCTCCTTGTCTTATAGGAAAACGGATTACCACCATCATTGGCGAGCGTAGTGATTTCACTGACTTTATCAAAGACAGTGGGATAGAGGGTGCCGTTGTAAGATTCGAGTTTATTTCCCAGATCATCTTCCAGGCGTCCTGCTACAGTCACCTTGCTGAGTGCTTTGAGTGTATCAGGTTCTGCCGAAAAGCTTTTACCGTTGATAGATGTAGCTATAATCTTGTATTTTGGGTAATTCAGGATCAGTGAAGGATCACCCAGAAGGGCAAAAGCTCTCTTATTGATTCCTGAACCGGTAAAAGTTTTTGTTAATCTGATGATGTCACCAAGCCGCCGGTATTCATCATCCTGGTTTTTCTCGAACACATATTCATAGAACCGTTCATTCAGTGCATGGTTGGGACCTGAATAGGCTAACCTGGTCGTCGAAAGCAAAGCCACGCCACCACCTTCAGGATTAAGGATGACGAGTTCGCCGGCAGAGGTTTGCTGATAATCATCAAAACGGCTGAATTCACAGGTTGCAGTGATGAATAACGGAAGCTGATCCTTGTTCTTCCAGTTGATAATATCATGATGCTCCAGGATCCTTTCATGTGCCAGTCCCATTTCACCACCATGACCGGTATAGTTGATGATCAGGGTGCCTTTATTAATACGCTGGTTGATGGCTTCATTTACATCGGGGTATCTTTGCCCCGCCGAGGAGGGTACCTGCTGATAAGCATCAAGATAGATCTTGCTTATGATAAAATTGGGATAATGTGATTCCACATAATTGGCCAGTTCATTTGCCTGAATCATGTGAGTATTACGGTCTTCATCATCACCGATAAAACAGATGGTATTTCTCCAGTCACCCATACTGGCGGGATCTGTGTAGGCAATTGTTTTGTTAACAAGATCAATAGCTTCTTCTTCAGTTTTTGCAGGAAACCGTCCGATACCAATATCCACGAGTCCCGTCAATACGCCTTCCTGGTCATCAAGTAAACCAAAGAAATCATCCGATACAATAGAACTGGTGGGGCTGAGGGAGTTTGATGACTGGTATGTGAGGATAAAGTTTGTATTCGGGCTTTCATCTGAAATGTTATCATAAGAGCCATCGCCAAAAAGTAACAGATATCTGGGCATATCGGCATCACTGGCTGAACGGTCGTAAAACATCTTCAACATATTCCTGATAGCAGCTATATCGGGAGTGCCGGATGAAAATTCATTATACACCTGCCGTGGCGTCAGCACAAGTGTGTCTAGTCCGTCTCTATCCTTTCTGTATCCCGCCAACTGACGGGCATGGGATATGAAATCAGGATGACTGACAATGATATAATGTACCTGTCCTGAACCATGAATATCCTGGTTTGGTACCATACCAACATCATCGCCTTCAATAACAGGCTTTAAAAAAGCCCCGGTCCTGTTAAATGTGATGAATTGTCGTAGCTTTTCCGCAGAGGTCCTGAAAGTTAATACATTACCTTTCAATGAAGTTTCCATCTGCTTTACATTGACAGGATCAGTAATATCCCAGACAGATGTTTCAGCTATATCGCCGGATAAATGATACTCGGCGATCCGTCCGGGCCCGGTTGAACGGACGTCGCGGAATAACAACTGACCGGAATTCATATTTAAAGCACTTCTTGCATGAATGGTAATATAATCAAGCCAACCCTGTGCTGAAGAGGTGTTCTTGTTATATTGGAGATGAATATCCACCTGATCGGAAGATGAGAAAAATCTGAAAGTATCTTTTCTGGTATATGCAAATTGTGAAGTGTATAAACTGAGGTTCGTACCGTTGATCCTGACCTGTCCCAGATAATTATCATTCGCACTGACGTCAAAACTGGTCGTATCAGAAGCTCTTGCCAGTAAATTCAGCTCCATCCTGACAGGTTCGGTGGTGACAATATTTTCAATATCAAATACGAAATTTTGTGAGGTATAGATTTCGAAAGGATTACCATACCACTGGCTGCCGGAACCGATGAGGTTAAACTCATTTAATTCATGATGGAGGATTATGTCAAAATCTGTTACTGTTTTGGTAGCAGCCTGACTTGCCTGGGGCTCGGTGGTTATCGGTTTACCTTTTCCAAGATCACATGTGAGGAAATAATAACTTACATCAGAATAATAGTGTAACTTTTTATGAAAGAAATTGGTTAAAGGATCATATTCCCAGGTATGAGGGCCCTTGCCAAAAAAAAGCACGTAATCACCGTCATTAAAAGTACCATCCTGTCCGGTTTCGAAAAAAACCGCATTTTCCTGAAGATCATCAGGATGAGGCTCATTATTCATTAACGGGAGCATATCTCCGCCATTACCATATATTCTGAGGTCAGCGGGATTGGAAATCCCGATCTCTATAAGTTCTTCATAAGTAAGCTGATAAATACCGTCCTCCCTGATACCAACCCGGAACCAGTTACCTGTTGAAAGAACGGAATGTTCAGCGTAATCCTTTATTGCAGCTGCAGATAAGCCGGACTTCCGCTGTGTCTTTGGAACGATTTTCATGGAGAACCGGATGAGTTTTTCAATGTTATTGGTGAGCGGATTTCTTCTGATTGGTGTAAAACTGATTGCAAGATAAGCCTGTTTCCTGGAATAGGAAACCTTTGCAGAAACCTGTATTTGAGAGGAGATTGCATCAAGATGTTTTATGTCTTTAATTTCCTCATAATCAAATGTTTCAAATATCAAACCCTGTAGTTCAACATCATATTCAAAATTATTTTCTATCTTTATGAGTTCATAATAATTTGGTATTAAGGTATTTAGATCGGGATAATCGGCATTTGAGAAATACAGGTAATGGATCACCTGACCGTTAATGTTTTGTTTTTTAACAGGCGACCAGTCAATCGACCGTTTGAGGACAGATTGTTGTGCCAGCAGGGTATTTGAACAAAGAAGGAATATGAAAAGATAATATTTCATGTATTGCCAGAGTCAGGGATACATTATCAGGTAACAGGTAGAAATTGACAAGAATCTATTCATTGGTTCAAAGTTCAAAGTTCAAGGTTCAAAGTTCCCATCTCCATGCTCCATGCTCCA
>CAZGOR010000438.1:0-3251 GCA_964527875.1 uncultured Bacteroides sp.
ACTCTGTGAAAACTCTGTGGACTCTGTGGTTTATACTACTTTTTAGACAGTCTCGATTTCAAGAACATTCTATATTCCCTCATACACGGCGCCACAACAACTGTCTTTAGCAGCACCTGTCACGGATGCCAGACAATTGATTTCGCCTTCAATGCGCAATAAACCAAGTAAAGCAAAAATGATAGCTTCCTTGTATTCGATGATGCTTTTATCGGGAATGATACAGTTAACAGGGCAGTTCTTTTTGATCAGTTCAATCAGGAATACATTATGAGTTCCTCCACCAGTTAGGAGAATGTTTTTGTTATGATCTGGTATCCTTGCAATCTGGATGGCAATATGCTCATAGATAGTCCTCAGCTTATCATTAAGTGGTATATTTGAATTATCAACAATCGGTATGAATTCATTTATCAGCCATTCTTTTCCCAATGATTTTGGATGGTTTTTCCGGTAAAAGGGCAGGCTGTTCAGTGCTTCAAGCAAGCACGTATTGACTTGTCCGGAACGACCAGCCAAACCATCTTTGTCAAACGGATGTCCATTCAATTGAATCATCCGGTTCAAAATAATATTTACCGGGCATATATCAAAAGCGATCCTTTGACCTGATTCATTATATGAAATATTTGCAAATCCACCCAGATTCAGACAATAATCATAAGAATTGAAAAGTAATTCATCACCAACTGGTACCAGTGGTGCTCCCTGGCCTTCAAGTGCCACATCTGTTCTGCGAAAATCAGTAACAGACGTGATACCAGTGATTGCAACAATATTTGCACCACTTCCAAGCTGAAAAGTAATTCCGATATCCGGTTGATGAAATACTGTATGACCGTGTGAGGAGATCAGATCAGCCTTAATATTTGTATCCTTCATAAATATTGCAGCCTGTTGACCAATGAATTTTCCATATTCAGCATCGAGTTTCATCAGGTCCCTCCCGGAAAAATCCTCTGCTTGCTCGAGCCTGACTTTCCATTTCTCAGGATAAGGAATCGTTTTGCTATTCAGAAGATCAAACGACCATTTTCCATTGTGCTTGCTGAATCTGCACATGGCCAGATCAAGCCCGTCAAGTGATGATCCGGACATAATTCCGATGACAATTTTTATATTCAGGCTTATATGCGTAAATCAAGGTTTACTTTTCTGCCGGCCTTGCTTCACCGACCGCGTGCCGCCGGAGCTTTAGCAGAGGAGCAAGCTTCGCACAGCACCATCGGCAAGCCTTTGGCGGCCGATGGAAGACGTAGCAGGCAGGAATCTGCAATCCCGATATCGGGATTGCGAAAACATTTTAATTAGAACAATATTAAAATTAAACGCGTTGAACGATTGAAAGAACTAAGTGATTGAATTATAGAAATTTTTTGTAGAACCCAGGGTACCCGGGACTCTGCAAATTCCCAATTATCAATATCGTCTATTTAATCACACAACACGTTAAAATTAAAGTAATTTTTAAAATGAATAACAGTAAATCAAAACCTACCAGTAAAATTCAGTATAATAAAATGATATATTATCCTTATTATCGACAATATAAAGCTCAAGTTCATGATTCTGATTCCGATCAATCCTGTCAGGATCAAATTCATAAAATACAAGGTTATTCTTGGCATCATACTCAAACAGGACCCACTCATTGTTGATATATCCTTCATACGACTGAATTCCCGAAAGTTCATCATCAATCCTGAATTGTATAGAACGCTTATCACTCATCATATTTGATACGGTAAGATTTAAAGGTGTAATCCTGGGAGCAGTTGTATCTATTGTTACAGTATAACTACCGAATTGGCTGATCTTTGTTTTTACAAATCCGTTATCCCATTCACCTCCGGCATATTGCCAATTACCATCTTGATCAGCTATGACAACAATACTTTTATCCTTTAATGAATCGGGAAGATAATCAGGCTTTAAGTATAAGTCAGCCGGAAGATGAAGAGGAGTATAAATGTTGTGGATATGGTGTACCATTGAAAAAAAACCATCTGGAATTTCAGATTTTGAGTATGTGAACTTCATGTCCTTATAAAGTGCTTTCTCGGGTATGATCAGTCTGATACCCTCTCTTTCAAAGGTATTAACAGTTTTCCATGACATAAGTTGCAGAAAATCATTTTCGGGATTACGGTTATTAGCCAGATTGACAGATTGTCCCTGTACCTGAAAATCCAGTTGAGCTTTGTTCAGATAAGTATCATGAAGAATAAAACTGATCGTATGTTCTTCATTACCAACAAACTCAACAATTCCATTATCTTTATGATATTCATAAAGGTTTAAATGATTGTTGGGATCAATATATGCTTTATGGATATTTTTATTGTTTTCAAGCTTTTCTTCATAGTCAATCAGACTGTTAATATATCTTGATTCACTAAAAGAGAATTCATCCATTTTCCATAAATAATATAGAATAGTATCGATAAATAGTTCGACAGTGTATAATCCGCACCTGCTCCTTGAACCATTCAGGTAATCGTATGCTTCAATTCCAAAACCAATCTTACCTGTTAATCTGGGTATTTGTTTTGAATTTATTCTGTAAGATCCGTTTTCGCCATGAACCGGGATAATCAGTTTATCATTTGAATGGTTAACGAAGCTTTGTTCATCGAGGGGATAAATACAGACGGAGTAAATTCGTGGTGGAACATTATCATCAATATCCAGTCCGAATAATAAGACATTCATGGGGTATTGGTTAGCAGCATTTCTGATCTCAAAATGCAGATGTGGTCCGAATGAATAACCTGTATTCCCTGAATAGGCAATTAACTCCCCCTTTTTTACCTGGATTTCATTTTTTGATGGAAATATATTCAGAGCATGTTTTCTTTCCTGGTATTGTCGTTTCCTGACATATTTTTCGATGGCAGGAATATACCTGTCGAGGTGTCCATATAATGTTGTATAACCTCCCGGATGGGTTATATATATTGAATTCCCATAACCACCAGTTTCAATTTTAATCCTGGAAATATAGCCATCGGCAGCAGCATAAACCTTTTTGCCTGATACTCCCTGTGTTCTGATATCTATGCCCGAATGAAAATGATCGCTGCGAAATTCTCCAAAATTTCCTGATAAAGAAAGATTAATATCCAGTGGTGATCGGAAGTAATCTTTAACAATAGGAGGCTGTGAAAAGCCATATTCAGGTAAAAACAATAATGCTACAACCAATAAACAGTATCTTACAGATGATATATATGTCTTCAGGGACATATATT
>CAZGOR010000439.1:0-3248 GCA_964527875.1 uncultured Bacteroides sp.
ACAGGATGGAAAATGAATTTAAAATGACCGATGATGTGGTATCTTTTGTCAATATCGAGTCCGATATCCCTTATGACGGACTGAACCATACATATGACGAACTCTCTGAAAATATCAGAGATTTTATGTTCTCTGCTCAACCGGGAGATGTTTACGATCCTTACATAGAAAATGAATCTTACAGACTTGCACGGCTCGTTGAGATCAATTATCTCCCGGATTCTGTCAGTGCCAGGCATATACTGATTCAACCCGATCAAACTGTCACGGCTGATCAGGCAAAACAGATTGCAGACAGTCTGAAAAACCTTATCGATAATGGTGCCGACTTTGCCACGCTTGCGTTGCAGAATTCTGTCGATGGTAGTGCCCAGGATGGGGGAGACCTTGGATGGTTCAGGGAAGGTCGCATGGTAAAACCATTCAGCGACGCTTGTTTCGAAGGCGATAAAGGAGATGTTCTTGTTGTGGAAACCCAGTTTGGTTATCATGTCATTGAAATACTTGACCAGAGCCCTCCGGTGAAAAAAGTAAAAGTTGCCATTCTTGCCCGTGAAATAAAACCAAGCTCCAAAACATATCAGGAGATTTATGCAAAGGCAATCGAATTTGCCGGTGTAAACAATACCTATGAGAAATTCAATACGGCCATCAATCAACAAAATCTGACCAAACGATATGCATCTGAAATAACTGAATCACAACGTGACATCGCCGGGCTTGAGCATCCCAGACCATTGATCCAGTGGGCTTTTGAAGCTGAACTTCACGAAATAAGCACTGAAATATTTGAACTCGGAAATAAATTTGTTGTCGCCGCCATCACAGCTGTCAGGGAAGAAGGATTTGCATCTTTCGAACAGGTTAAAAATGAAATTGCGCTTGACGTTGAAATCAATAAGAAAGCTGAAAAAATTATCGAACAGTTCCAATCAGAAATGAGTGAATCAACTACCCTTGAAGACCTGGCTGATATTTTTAATCTTCAGATACAGGAAGCTACCAATATCAGCTTTTCATCAATTTCTATTCCTTCAGCAGGTATAGAACCAAAGGTAATCGGCACCGCAACATCGCTTCCTGAAGGTGTATTATCTCCACCTGTCCAGGGCAACAATGGTGTCTATGTACTTGTTGTTAATGCAATCAATCAGTCTGAAGAAGTCAATACCCGGATTACCAAAAACAGGCTGAACATGATGAGACAGTCACAGGTTTATTCCGAAGCTTACGAGGCACTGCTTGATGCGTCAGACATCAAAGATAACAGGTACAAATTCTTTTAAAATACCGCGAATCCAGTTTTAAAGACAATCCTGCCGGCCGGCAGGCTTATCTTTAAAATCAATCAACATTATCATGCAGGTATGAATTATCCTCCCTTAACATTGGATTTTTCTCCTCATCTTCTGACAGGGAATACTTGGATATCTTAGATTCTGAAGAATATTTCACATTTTCAAGCTTAATATTTTTCCGGATATATGCAGGTTCGTTTTCCAGGTCATCAATGACATCTTTCTTTTCTTCCTCTTCCTCGAAAAGACTGTTTTTGAAACGTTCATGAGAATTCTTCAGTTTCCTGACACGTTCGGCAAGTTTTTTCTCCTCCTGTTTGTTTTCTTCCTTATTCTCAGTTTGTTCAGGCTCAAAAATAAGCATTTCGCTTCCCCCCGATCCGGAAATATCAAATTCAATCGTCCGCTGTATATTGGTGTTTTCCCTGGCCTCTGAAACAGGTTCACTGGTGGGGGAAATCGTCTTTCCTTTTCCCCGGGGACTGGGATTATCCACCAGCTGTACCTTATCAGGTATTCTTTTTTGGACATACAATTCTGGTATGCTGTTGGTCTCAAATCCTGTTGCAATAATCGTGACACTAATTTTCTCCTGCAGTGATTCATCACTTCCGGTCCCCCAGATGATCAATGCATTTTTTGCTGCAGCCTTGGTTACAAAATCAGTTATTTCTCCTACTTCATCCATGCTAATCTCATCAATTCCTGATGTTATATTGAGTAAAATGCTATCTGCCCCGGTAATGTCATTATTATTAAGCAGGGGAGATGAAAGGGCTTCCTGTATCGCTTTCAGGGCACGTCCCTCTCCGGATGCAGTCCCTGAACCCAGTATGGCAACACCACTTTCCCTCATAACTGTTTCAACATCAGCAAAATCAACGTTAATATATCCATGTACAGTAATGATCTCTGCTATCCCTTTTGCCGCGATGGATAAAATATCGTCAGCCCTGGCAAATGCTTCCGATAGCTTCAGATCACCATATATTTCCCGCAGTTTTTCATTATTGATCACCAGCAGCGAATCAACATATTCCTCAAGTTCATTAATTCCTTCTATTGCCTGGTTGATCCTTAGCTGTCCCTCAAACCTGAAGGGTATGGTAACGATAGCCACGGTCAAAACACCCAGTTCCCGTGCTGCTTTGGCGATAACCGGTGCAGCGCCTGTGCCGGTTCCGCCCCCCATCCCTGCAGTCAGAAAAACCATTCTTGTATTCTTCGACAATACCTCAACAATATCATCCAGGTTCTCAAGTGCAGCCTGCTTTCCTATCTCAGGCTTATTACCTGCTCCACGACCCTCCGTCAATGATTCACCAATCTGGATCTTGACACGGACCGGACTATTATTCAGAGCCTGTGCATCAGTATTACAGACAACAAAATCAACATCCCTGATCCCCTGCTTCCACATATGATTGACCGCATTGTTTCCACCTCCGCCAATCCCCAATACCTTGATGATCGACGAACAGTTAACCGGTATCTCAAAATTCATAAGTTCTTCTGCCATGATGTTATTATTTATAGTGACGAATCATTTTCTTCAAATATCCCATTCAATCTTTCTTTCAATGTTGAAAACAGGTTTGGTTTCGATTTTTCTTTGCTTTCATCATCTTGTTTTTTATCATTATCAGCTTTAACTTCCTTTTTAGAAATTCCCAGTGTCGTTTTATTCATCAATTCATAACCTTTTAAGAGCAGTCCCACGCTGGTTGAATACATTGGTTGGTTAGCTTCTTCAATGCTTTCAGTTGAAAGATGTTCACTCGGGTAACCTATCCTGACATCATACCCGGTTTTGAACTTAACCAGCTGTGACAGATGACGGAGCAATGCCCCGCCACCGGTTAAAACAATCCCTGCACTCAACTTATCCGCAAATCCTGAAGATTCTATCTCATACATCATTGCATCGATTATTTCTTCCATCCTTGACTG
>CAZGOR010000440.1:0-3233 GCA_964527875.1 uncultured Bacteroides sp.
ACCGGTCTTATCAGCCTGGACAATCTGGGAGGACTTTTTATCGATGGCAATCAAATGATTGTCTTCATACAGCACATCTACTGACAGGTCCATTTATCTAATATTGCTCTTTTTCATTCGGAAATTCAAGTGATCTCACATCGGAAATATAACTCTCAACAGCACCTTTTATCTCTGCATAAAGATTATGATATCGTCTGAGGAACCTTGGTGAAAATTTCTGGGTAATACCAAGCATATCGTGCAATACCAGCACCTGTCCGTCAACCTGTGAGCCGGCACCAATGCCGATAACGGGTATTTTTAATTCGGAGGTAACTTTTGCTGCCAGTTTAGCAGGGATTTTTTCCAGCACCAGCGCAAAACATCCTTGTTTCTCAAGCAGATGAGCATCTTCAACAAGCTTCTGAGCCTCCTTTTCTTCTGTGGCTCTGACAACATATGTACCGAATTTATGAATCGACTGAGGTGTCAGTCCCAGGTGTCCCATAACAGGTATGCCAGCACTGAGGATACGGTCAACTGATTCCATGATTTCTGCTCCCCCCTCCATTTTCACACAGTGTGCACCTGTTTCTTTCATGATCCGTATTGCTGATGAGAGCGCTTCTATAGAATTTCCCTGGTATGTGCCAAAAGGCATATCCACCACCACAAGGGCACGCTTCACCGCTCTGACCACTGCTTTTGCAAGATAAATCATTTCATCAAGCGTGACCGGAAGTGTTGTCTCGTGTCCTGCCATAACATTTGATGCAGAATCGCCAACCAATACCACATCAATACCCGCTTCATCTATGATCCGTGCAATTGAATAATCATACGCTGTAAGCATGGCAATTTTTTCCTGCTTAAGCTTCATCTCATTCAGAACATGGGTAGTTACCCGGCGTACAGTTTTATGGAGTGCCATATGTATTGATTTAAATAATTAACGCTTGGTATAAATTTAGTGATGTTTTTTTAATCCTTAATTATGGAATGCTGAAATATTGGAATGTTGAATTAATTATTAAATTGAATTAAATCATGACTCACAACCCACGACTCACGACTGCCCGCTCCCGCCAGGTCACAGATACAACCAGCTCGCGAATGTTTGCTGCGTAAACATTTCACGATTTCACGATTTCACGACTCACGACTCACGACTCACGATACAAAGTTTAAAATTATCTTCCATATAAGCTCAAGGTAGAGATATCTTTTTTTGGGGGGGGAGTGTGACTGACTTTTTGTCACTTATTATAACTACCATTAAAATAATCGGGGGAAATGCGGTGTCATATTAACAAAATGCAAGCAATTTGGTATTCTGGCATAATCATTGACCGAATATAAAAAATTGAATTACGAACATTATAAAATATTTCAAAATGGCTAAAATTATTGGAATTGATCTGGGAACTACAAATTCATGTGTCGCAGTAATGGAGGGAAATGAACCTGTTGTAATACCCAACAGTGAAGGAAAAAGAACTACTCCCTCAATGGTTGCTTTTGTGGAAAACGGGGAAAGGAAGATTGGAGATCCTGCCAAGCGTCAGGCTATCACCAATCCCCAAAAAACCGTTTTTTCCATAAAGCGTTTTATGGGTGAAACCTATGATAAGGTTCAGACCGAGGTAAACAGGGTTCCCTATGAAGTCATTAAAGGTGAAAACAATACACCACGCGTAAAGGTTGAGGACAGAAAATATACGCCACAGGAACTTTCAGCAATGATCCTTCAGAAAATGAAAAAGACAGCAGAAGATTACCTCGGGCATGAGGTTACCGAAGCTGTCATCACAGTTCCGGCATATTTCAGTGATTCTCAAAGGCAAGCCACAAAAGAAGCAGGAGAAATAGCCGGTCTTGTTGTAAAAAGGATCATCAATGAACCTACTGCAGCTTCTCTTGCCTATGGACTTGACAAGAAGAACAAAGATATCAAGATTGCAGTGTTCGACCTTGGTGGTGGAACTTTCGATATTTCCATACTTGAACTGGGTGATGGTGTGTTTGAAGTCAAATCAACAAACGGTAACACTCATCTTGGTGGGGATGATTTTGATGAAACCATCATCGACTGGTTAGCTGAAGAATTTAAGAAGGATGAAAACATCGATCTGAGGAAAGATCCTATGGCTTTACAAAGATTGAAGGAAGGTGCTGAGAAGGCAAAGATTGAACTCTCAAGCTCTACCCAGACTGAGATCAATCTGCCATATATCATGCCTGTTGAAGGCATACCCAAACACCTGGTAAAAACCCTTACAAGGGCAAAATTTGAAAGCCTCTCCGACCATCTGGTCCAAAAGACCATTGAGCCATGTAAAACTGCTCTCAAAGATGCCGGCTACCAGCCTTCTGATATTAATGAAGTCATACTGGTTGGAGGTGCAACCAGGATGCCTTCTATCCAGGCCACCGTGGAAAAAATCTTTGGTAAAACGCCATCAAAAGGTGTGAATCCCGATGAAGTGGTGGCTGTTGGAGCTGCTATCCAGGGAGGAGTGTTAACAGGTGAAGTCAAGGATATACTTCTTCTCGATATAACTCCCTTATCGCTGGGTATTGAAACACTTGGCGGAGTCATGACCCGTTTAATTGATGCCAACACGACCATTCCAACGAAAAAAACGGAAACATTCACAACTGCTGCTGACAACCAGCCATCAGTAGAGATACATGTGCTGCAGGGAGAACGGTCGATGGCAAAAGATAACAAAACAATCGGAAGATTTCATTTGGATGGTATCCCGCCGGCACCAAGGGGTATCCCCCAAATAGAGGTTGCTTTCGACATCGATGCAAACGGTATCCTCAACGTGTCAGCAAAAGATAAAGGAACAGGAAAACAACAGAGTATCCGTATTGAAGCTTCCACAGGACTGTCAGATGAAGAGATCGAGAAAATGAAACAGGAAGCAAAAGCCAATGAAGAAACAGATAAAAAGGCTAAGGAGAGAATCGACAAACTGAATGCAGCCGATAGCCTCATCTTCCAGACAGAAAAACAATTGAAGGAATTCGGTGATAAGCTGCCAGCAGATAAAAAAGATCCGATTACCAGTGCGGTGGAAAAACTGAAGGAAGCTCATAAAAAAGAAGACCTTGACGCCATAGAGAAAGCAACCGCTGAACTCAATACAGCATGGCAGGCTGCTTCAGAAGAATTATACAAAGCAAGTCAGGCAGCAGGAGCAGGTGCCGAAGCAGGTGCGGAATCCGAAGCTTCCGGAGATAAA
>CAZGOR010000441.1:0-3168 GCA_964527875.1 uncultured Bacteroides sp.
TTGCCAAATACAAGAAACGTATTCCCGCGCTCAGAATACGGGAGGTATTTGAATCCATTACCAGTCAAGCCGGGGGAAAATTCATATTATCCAAAGCTATTGAAGGAATTCATACAAACCAGATAAAGGAAGCACTGGAATTATTATTTATGGCTGGTTTGGCATATCCTGTATATCATACATCTGCCAGGGGATTACCGCTGGGATCACAGATGAACGTGAAGAAATTTAAAGTACTATTGTTTGATACCGGTATTTTTCAACATATTCTGAAATTACAAATATCTGATTTACTGCTTGCAGATAAATTACCTCTGATCAACAAAGGAAATATTGCAGAGATTTTTACAGGATTGGAATTGATTAAATATCATCCGGTCTTTGAAAGGCCTCAATTATATTACTGGCACAGGGAAATAAGGGGAAGTCATGCTGAAATAGATTATCTTTTGGTAAAAAAT
This sequence comes from uncultured Bacteroides sp., assembly GCA_964527875.1. Taxonomy (GTDB): domain Bacteria; phylum Bacteroidota; class Bacteroidia; order Bacteroidales; family SM23-62; genus LJUQ01. The sequence goes on from CAZGOR010000441.1 coordinate 462, forward strand.
GGTGTTGTATATCCATTAGAGGTTAAGTCGGGAACAACAGGCAAAATGCAAAGTATGAAAATTTTTTTGGAAGAAAGAAAATCCGGGCAGGGAATCCGGATATCTATGGAAAACTTCTCGAAATTCGGTAACATTGAGGTTATTCCACTCTATGCAATATCTAATATTTTGGATTGCCATAATAATTCATAACTGAAAAACTAATCAGCTTTTTTAACCAAACAAAGGATAAACCATTATTTATAAAAAGCATTCGAAAAAACAGGTTCAATTCCCGGCTCACCCACGCATGTCAGGATCCTGCGTGCCCTGATGAATATTGAATCAAGATGACTGCTATAATTTTTCTTTCCTGGTATCATGCTGTTGATCTTGACCCGTCCCGATGCATGGATGATTTCTCCGTCACCAATATAAATGCCGGCATGTGTAACTCTCTCTTTTGTGGAATCGGTTTCATGAGTACCGAAGAATAACAGGTCTGCCGGCTCCAGGTTATCATAACCTTCTGAAGTGTTGACCAGTTCACCATATAGAACCTGTTGCGAGGCATCGCGCTGCAGGATGATACCGTTCATGAAATAAACTGTTTTTGTTAAACCACTGCAATCAATTGTTTTTGAAGAGATTCCACCCCAAAGGTAGGGCAGGCCGAGAAATTTCATGGCCGTTTCCAGGATCTTTTCAGGATGGTAAGTGAAAGATTCTTTCCATTCGTCAAGGGACAAGCATTGATTTTTATGTACATAACCTGTACGGCCGTCGGGAAATTGAACCTTGTAGAATCCCGGGCTTTTATCGGCAACCTGAAGGATATTTCCCGGTACAAGATCGGAAATAACCTGAGAATTCTCATCCGGCAAACTGTAACATGAACCTGTCATAGCGGTAAAAATGATCCTTTCCGAATCGTTGTATTGATATACTTCATCTTCAGTAAATAAGCCTATGCTGCTTGCTGTTATCCAACCTAAATATAAATCGGGTGTTTGCACCAGGTACCAGTTGCCTTCTTTTTTCAGGATCTTAACGGGTGTGCCCAGAAATGCCTGGGTAATCAGTTCAGCACGATGACTTGGTGTCGGGCGAAGACTGGCGACCGACAGGGTGATGATACCCCAGGTATGATCTCCCATTGATTCCAGGGGTAACAGGCTGACATTGAATCTAACTCCAGGGTAATCAGCTGTCAGGATTGAACCGAGCTCATAAAAAGCACTGGGGATGTTGGTCTCTCCTTCAACAACAAACCGTCCGTTTTTATTTATTTGGATGTCGTATAAAGCAATCCTGCTGTCAGGAGCATACTTTTGCCGGGTTTGGGATATCAAATCACTGACCTCTTTCGGTGGCATTTGATTGCAACCCGTAAAAAGAAGCGTAATGGTCAGTAAGGAAAGTCGTGATAAAAATTTCATATACAGAGATTTATGGAGATTAGTTAAAAGTTGTTTAGTTTAACTACATGAATATATCCATCTCATTTCTTGTTAGGTTTATTCTTACAAATTTAATCAATCATTCATTTAGATGTTCTTTTAATTTTTGGGTTGTTAAGGTATTGTCAGCGCATTGTTTGGGAGTTTATCACAATCTTGGTAATTTAAATGTCCCGACTAAAAGTCGGGCTCTACATGTCATATAACAACTTATTAAAAAGTTCGACTAAAAGTCGAACCACCATAGAATAAAATTGATAATGGTCGGGGCTGTGTCACAACTTATAAAAATGCTTAACAGCAAAGTGCGCACGCCTGTCAAAGTCGGGCAGGTAAAGGATGCGCCAAGTTCGCAACCCTGCCTGCCAGGCAGGACTTTCAGTCGGCTAATACCCTCCTTTTTTTAGCTGGAAGGAATTCCGATTTTATTTGATTCTTTTAAATTCTCGGCCGCGGTTTGGCGTTTTACGATATCGCGGTTAACCAGAGAAATTACCTTACAATATTTATCTTTGTGGCGAGTTATTCTGACGAGTTCAAATGGAATCATGCTTAAACCCCTATTGATTATTTCGGGATCGATATTTCTGGGTTTGGGTTTTCTGGGCATATTTGTCCCTGGCCTCCCCACAACGCCTTTTTTATTGCTGGCAGCGGGATGCTATGTCAGAAGTTCAGATCGTTTATACTCGTGGCTGTTGCATCATAAACTTTTTGGCAAATACATTAAAGATTTCAGAGAAACACGATCCATACCATTACGCAGCAAAATCATATCGCTTATCCTGATGTGGATCATGATCGGCGTGTCAGTATTTTTTCTGATAGAAAATCTCACGGTAAGGATTGTTATTGCTACACTGGGACTCATAGGCACAATAGTGCTGTTGTCTATACCTACCTTGGGGAGATGAAGTCGGTGTTACAATTGTCCCGGTTGCCGCAATTGTCTCAATTGTTACAGGGAATTCAGAATTGATGTCATTCAGAAGGAGCAAAGCCTGCCAGCAGGCAGGCGACTGAAGGACCTCCCCGGATTTTGAATTTGTGCTGAATGTGTCCGGTTGAAAACTCCGCCCGACCTGCGGTCATGCGGGCAGTTGAACTTTTCTGACATTCTCTACGATGTTGGAATGTGTCCGGTTAACAACCCCGCCCGAACGTTCCGTTCGGTACGGGCGGGCGGACTTTTCTATCATCTTCCACGTTATTGGAATGTGTCCGGTTGAAATTAATGTCATATGACATTGCAATAAAAATGAAAATAA
>CAZGOR010000442.1:0-3159 GCA_964527875.1 uncultured Bacteroides sp.
CTTCCGGAATAAGTTCAAAACGGGTGGGTATAAGCCGTCCGTCCATGGTTCTTATATCATAAGCAGTTTCAGTTTTTACCAAATAATCATCCTCATCATAATATTCACTTCTTAATTGGAGGTATTCTTCCTTTGAGATCCATTTGATGATCTTTCCCCATACAACGGCAGCATCTTCATGAGGAGTCAGCTCGATAATATAACAATCCCACCCGTCAATGGTCTCACTTCCTGTAATTTTGTGAGTATAGTCAACTACAATGGATGATTCTTTCAAAAGATCATCATTTGTAAAATCAGATCCCATCCATCCCTGCGACATCATTGAAGGCGGAAGTTTAATCAACCGGTTAATGGTTGGATTCCAATTCCACATTTCGTTTTCACGCTTCAGAAATGTCTGACCATTTTCCCTGGGAGGAGAAGTTATCAGTGCCAGGGAATAATCCCGTCCTTTAGTCCAGCTCTTAAAAGTAATCTCCCGTTCCCAGGTGGGCCTGATTATTTTCATGGTCATTCTACTGTAACTGGTTTTTTCCCCCTGCATTTTATTATCTGCTTTTCTGATGATTTCAGTAGCATCCTGGGAAAAGGATACAGAAATTCCAAAGAATAACAAAAAACCTGAAATGAATAATTTTAGTTTCATGTAATTGAAATTTAACAATATATCTTAATAATTCGTTCTTTAATTTTTTCTACAGGGAAATTCTCAGGATTCATGACAAAATGAAATCCCGTTCCGTCAAGTATAGCACCCAGTAAAATAGCTTCAATACGGGGATCTTCATATCCTTCTGAGTTGAAATGATTCGTCAGCATGTTAAGACTGCTCTGTATCAGATCCGACAATCTCTCTTCCACAAGCTTCAGAACAGGTGGTTGCACGAACACCATGAAATAAAGTCTCCAGAATTGAAGATCCTTATGCATGATATCAAACATCCGTTCAATGAAAAACCGGATTTCATCTTTCGTCAATACCCCGTCTTTATCCGGATCAAATATTTTGAACAAATCATCAATACCCTTGTGTATAATGGTTCTGATGATATCTTCTTTACTTTCAAAATAGTTATATATCAGTCCTTTAGATATTCTTGCCCGTTCAGCAATTTTGCTGATGGAAGTGGGGTAATATCCTTCTGTTGCAAATAATTCCAGGGCTGTATCCAATATAAGCTTTTTCTTACTTTTCCTGATTTCTTCGTATTGCTGTTCAGTTCTGGGTGTCATATGTTTATTTTTCGGTTGACCAGTCAGTCAAAACATATTTATTTAAAAAAACCATTCATAAAAATGGTTTTTGACTGAACAGTTGGTCAAAAATAAATAAAATTTTAAAAAATACAAAAAATAGATGAAAATTATTAAATATGTAATCGTGATATATTGAAAATCAATAGATTAAAATTAAAATCATTAAAATTATATAGCCCGGTTATTGAAGGTTTATCGGTTCTATTATTAACTGTTTAAATAATTACACAAAGCATGCCATAGTGAGCAAATAATAGAAATACAGATATATATAACTGATATCAGGTAGTTACTATTCTTAAATTTATGACCGGATTTATAACAAGGATGTTCGTTTTCGAACATGGGTAGACTAGGAGGTGATAACATAAACTCTGCCTAATGTTTGTATTATTCTGATTATCTTCGTTCAAACCGAATTAGTTTTGTGTACTTGTCATCAGGGATAAATTATAATGTTGGTGTAACTTTTTAATCATCAATTCGTCTTATAATTAACATTTACAACCGGAGTGACAATAGAAGAGTATAATAATAGTGTGGATAAATATTCTGACGGATTATATCGTTTTATACTAAAAAACATAAAAGACCAGGATATTGCCAGGGATATTGTACAGGATTCCTTTGAAAAACTGTGGAGAAGAGTCAATGATGTATCCTATGAAAAGGTTAAATCTTATTTATTTACGACGGCTTATCATACAATGATCGATGCTCTCCGGAAAGATAAGAATATGGAAAACTTTGATAAGGTAAATCCGGATCAGTATACCCATGTTCAACAATACAGTGATCTTCAGAAGGTCCTTCACGAAGCTCTGGACAAATTACCGGAAATTCAGCGTTCGGTAATCCTTCTCAGGGATTATGAAGGATATTCATACAGGGAAATAGCTGAAATAACAGGCTTGAATGAAACACAGGTAAAAGTATATATATACAGAGGCAGGGTATTTCTCAGGAGTTATATTGTGAATATGGAAAATGTTATTTGATATGTTAATCAACAGGGAAAATTATGAATTATTTGTGCTGGATTTTCTGGATGGAAAACTTTCACCAGGGGATAGTGAATTGTTTGCCAGGTTTTTAAATGACCATCCGGATATTCTGGAAGAAGTAATGAATATTGAACAAATGAGACTTTTACCTGGAGATATTTCATATCCTGACAAAGATCTGTTAAAGAAAAGCTCTATAGTGGAATCAGTTAATGTTTCTCCTACTGAATTCAGTAATTACTGCATTGCCTATGTTGAGAATGATCTTTCATCTTCTGAGAAAAAAAATTTTGAAGGGTATTTAGAAAAACATTCGCATAAAAGAGAGGAACTGGAATCATTCCGGAAAGTCTATCTTAAACCTGATATGAGCATTGAATTTACTTCAAAGTCAAAGCTGAAAAAACTGACAATATCACAGAGAAGAATCCGGATCATATCATTATTCTCATCAGCAGCAGCCATATTGATACTGGTAATGATTCTTGTTAAACCAGACTTTAATTCCTTCAAACAATTGATCACCGGAAGATATCAGTCGGAAGATTACCGGAATGAAATAACTTCAGCAGATGATAATTTAATGGAAGATGAAAAAGAACTGCCTGTTCAATTGAATGAACCTGATTCCAGGGAACAGAGAAAGGAATACAACATGCAACAGATATCCAGAATTCAGCCAGAAGACATTGAGATAGATGCAGGTGATAAGAATATTCCTGGTAAAAATCTTGTGGCGCATGAACAAATTGAGCTTAACCGGATATCATCCTTAATGGCTTATATAGAGGTACAGCCTCCCCATTTACCTGACAGATTATTAACTTTTTCACAGAGGAATTTAATGAGATCAGAGGAATATCTCACAGTCATTGAATTTACAGAAAAACGCCTG
>CAZGOR010000443.1:0-3151 GCA_964527875.1 uncultured Bacteroides sp.
ACCTGCTCCCCTTGTGCCGGCAGCCGTTTTGCCCATATTATCATCATAACGGATTCCCTGTGATAAATCAAGATTGTCCAGGTTGAATGTCTGGTGATCTTTCGGGGCAAATGCAACACTTGCGGTAACATTCAGATGAAAACCACCCAGTTTATGCACATCGGCTGTATTGTACCAACCACTGGTCAGGTTGGCACCGAATCCATTGGCCACAGGCCTGATGTATTCTTTAAGCATGAGTTCTGCATCGGCTACACCACCTGATAACAGGTTACCTATTTCACCAAATTGGGAAAATGTACTGAATGTTAAAAAAATAGAACAAGAGATTATCAGAATTGTTCTCTTTATACTTGTTTTCATGATTTTGTGATTTTATGAATTACTTGCTTATAAAGGTTTGACTAAGATATTAAAATTATAGTAAGTTTGAATATGAATATTATAATAGACAAAGAAAACATTAAAAAGGATGCATCAAAATGAAAATAGCTGCCGGTTAACAACTCCCGACAGGTCGGGACAGGCGGCAGAACTTCATACCCCTAAACTCAAAATTCTAACAACCACGTAACCCGCAACCTTGTTACCATTGTGACAATTGCTACAATTGTAACAATTGAGACCACTGCGACCATTGTAACAATTAACAACTTAACAATCTAACAATTTATCCATTTAGTCATAATTCAAATAAACATGGCAGCAATTGAAAAATGCATACGACAGAGTAAATGATCATTAGAAATCGATGATTTATCGTAATTTTACCAGAAAACCACAGTATGCAGATTCCGAACCAGCCGCTTGCAGACAGGATGAGACCCCTGAAACTGGATGATTACCTGGGTCAGGAGCATCTGGTTGGAAAAGATGCAGTGATCAGGAAAATGATAGAATCCGGCAATGTGATGTCATTCATCTTATGGGGACCACCGGGAGTTGGTAAAACGACGCTTGCAAGGATCATTGCCAACCAGCTAAAACGGCCATTTTTCAACCTGAGCGCTGTACATTCTGGTGTAAAAGATGTTCGTGACACCATTGAAAAAGCTAAAAAACAACAATTTTTTAACCAACCAAATCCGATACTATTTATCGATGAGGTTCATCGTTTCAACAAATCTCAGCAGGATTCACTGCTTGGTGCTGTAGAACAGGGGATCATTACACTTATTGGTGCCACTACTGAAAATCCTTCATTTGAAGTTATTTCTCCATTGTTATCACGCTGCCAGGTTTATATACTGAATCCATTGAACAAGGATCATCTTATTGCTCTGGTTCAACGGGCATTGAAGCAAGATATACTTTTAAAGCAGTTTAATATTGAGATACCTGAATATGATGCCATGCTTAAATATTCCGGAGGTGATGCAAGAAAGCTGCTGAACATCCTGGAAATTATTGTTAATGCTGATATTTCCGATCATCCGGGCAGGGAAAAAGAAATAACAATCAGGGTAACGAATGAGAGGGTTATTGACAAGGTACAGGAAAACATTGCATTATATGACAAAGATGGTGAACAACACTATGATATCATATCAGCTTTTATCAAAAGTATCCGTGGAAGTGATCCAAATGCTGCTGTATACTGGCTTGCACGGATGATAGAAGGTGGTGAAAAACCGGAATTTATTGCACGAAGATTGCTGATCCTGGCAGCGGAGGATGTCGGATTGGCTAATCCGAATGCACTTCTGCTTGCAACCAGCTGTTTTCAGGCTGTTCATATGGTCGGCTGGCCGGAATCACGAATCATTCTCTCGGAAGCAGCCATCTACCTGGCTACTTCACCTAAAAGTAATTCAGCCTATCAGGCTATAAATGATGCGCAGGAATTAGTGCAGCAAACGGGTGATCTCAGTGTTCCTCTTCATATCAGAAATGCTCCAACCCCACTGATGAAAGAACTGGAATATGGTAAGGACTATAAATATGCACACAGTTATGAGAATAATTTTGTGCCTGATGATTTCCTTCCTCCGGACTTACTAAATAAGAAATTATATGATCCGCAAGATAATACAAGAGAAAATGAGTTAAGGCAGAGACTCAGGAATTGGTGGAAAGAGAGGTATGGGTATTAATTCCCGGTTGGTGTTAGGTGTGGGATAATGGTTCTCAGTTCTCAGTTCCCAGTTCCCTGTTGGTGTGGGTGTGGGGTAATGGTTCTCAGTTCTCAGTTCCCGGTGAGTTTAAGTTAGGTATTTTGGGCATGGAATGAACAAAATAGTTCTGCCGCCTGCCTGCCGGAAGGCAGGATTGCCAATCGGCAGGTGCAATAACATTGCGTGATATAGAAAAGTCCGGTTTAACCGGACCATATGGTTCATAGCTTTTATAAATTTTTAGCATTTGTTTTGATATATAAAGATCACAGAGAACCACAACGTTTTTATGAGAAGCACAGAGGAAATGTCTCTGTGGTTCTCCAATTTCTCTGTGGTCATCTGTGATCTAAAATTAATAATATTCCATAATCTGACGTTTATTATTAATTTTATGCTTTATTAAAAATTATGCTCGAAAAGCTTCCCTATATCAAACATTTGGAAACCGGTAATTTTTTCTTAATAGCTGGACCATGTGTTGTGGAAAATGAAGAAGTTTGTATGCAGGTGGCCCGGCATGTTATTTCAATTACAGATAAACTCAGGATTCCATATATTTTTAAATCTTCATACAAAAAAGCTAACCGGTCGAAAATGGACTCATTTACCGGAATTGGTGATCTGGCTGCCCTGGAGATTTTGCGGAAGCTAAGAAATCATTTGAAGGTTACTGTTTTGACAGATATTCATACTCCGGAAGAAGCCGGAATTGCTGCTGAGTATGTTGATGTATTGCAGATCCCGGCATTTCTCAGCCGGCAGACTGATCTTCTGGTAGCTGCTGCAAAAACCGGTAAATTTATTAATATAAAAAAAGGTCAGTTCATGTCACCGGGATCAATAAAATTTGCCGCTGATAAAGTAATTGAAACAGGCAATATAAAAATTATGCTTACCGAGAGGGGGACAATGTTTGGGTATCAGGATCTGATAGTCGATTACAGAGGCATTATCGAGATGAAGAAGACCGGTCTTCCTGTTGTTCTTGATGTTACCCATTCATTACAACAACCAAATCAGGAAACCGGGATCAG
>CAZGOR010000444.1:0-3146 GCA_964527875.1 uncultured Bacteroides sp.
TCTCTGTTTCCTCTGTGGTTAAATGTTTTAATAGACTTTTTAGACAGCCTCATTCCATTCATCTCTGGTTTCTGTTGAACCCGTCCCGCTATCTATCGGGACAGCCGATAAACAAAAACCGTTTATTGAACATGCAGGGGCCGTTTGTTCTGTTGATCCGGGAGCTTTCCAGCCGGGACATTCAATTCGCCGATGTTCATAGCAGTATCTGCTTACTCCGGGTAGTATGGCCAACTCTATGAATATTTAGATTCTCTTCAAATAACAAAGTTCCTTACTATAACATCTTCCTTCTTTCAACAGAATTCATTAGATTTATTTTTTCATGTTTTTATAATTTCTTTTAACTTGTTTGTTTCGGATTTCGACATTTATTCGCTTCACACAAGGCACGCACACAACCCACTCATGGAAGATTTCTTTCGCTTCGCTCAAGAAAATGTCCGAATTTCGGTTTTTTCCACCGTCATACAGATTAAACTTTTTCGAATAATATAAAACTTATTAATTATAATCAGACATGAAAAGAAAAATCAACATGGGCATGGTCGGTGGAGGGCCCGGATCCTTCATCGGTATCGTTCATTTCAACGGAGCCGTTCTTGACGGCCAGATCGATCTTGTTTGCGGGGCATTCAGCTCTGACCCGGAAAAATCAAAGATCACCGGGGAGCAATATTACCTTGCTCCCGAAAGAGCATATGGTTCATACCAGGAAATGATTGAAAAAGAAAAACTTCTCCCTGAAGGTGTGCGTATGGATTTCCTGTGCATTGCCACTCCGAATCATGTCCACTATGAACCGGCAAAACTGGCACTGGAGAATGGTTTTCATGTGGTCAGTGATAAACCGTTAACATATAATACTGAAGAAGCGGAGAAACTGGTACATCTGGTTGAAAAAACCGGTCTGCTTTTTGCCGTCACCCACGCATATGCAGGTTACCCCATGGTGAAAGAGGCACGGAAGTTCATTCAGGATGGCCATCTTGGAAAAATTCGTAAAATCGTTGTTGAATATCCGCAGGGATGGTTAACCACACCACTTGAAGAGACTGACGACATCCAGGCATCCTGGCGGACTGATCCTGCCCGTTCAGGAAAAGCAGGCTGTATGGGAGATATCGGGACGCATGCGCTCAACCTTGCTGAATATATTTCAGGTCTTAAGGTAACTGAACTCTGTGCCGATCTTTCCATTTTTGTGCCCGGGAGAAAACTTGATGACGACGGAAATGTACTGGTACACTATGATAATGGAGCCAAGGGGATCCTGTTTGCCAGCCAGATCGCTGCCGGTGAGGAAAATGATCTGAATATCCGGATATATGGAGAAAAAGGAGGAATCAGATGGTACCAGATGGAGCCCAATACCCTGATTATTAACTGGCTTGACAAGCCTATTGAGATCAGACGGGCAGGAAATGCCTACCTTTCTTCAATAGCCGACTATAATACAAGGCTTCCGTTCGGACACCCGGAAGGCTTGATCGAGGCTTTTGCAAACATTTACAGAAACGTGGCTACGTGCATTCAACACCGTCTTGAAGGCACCAAACCACCGCCGGAAGCATTTGATTTCCCAACAGTATATGATGGACTTCGCGGAATGAAGTTCATTGACGTGCTCATTGAATCGAATGAGAGTGATCATAAATGGACTCGTTTCATTTAGTAAATAAGTGAATTTGTAAATTGGTAAATTAGTGAGTGTGAGTTTTTAGGTGTGTGATTGTTGTGATTTGTGAATTGGTGTATTTGTCTATTAGTATATCTATTGGTTTGTCTGGTTATGATGGTGTTAAGTTTTGCCGGTTGCTAACCGGCAATTATACCAACCTGGGATGAAAAAGTAAACCCGGTTGTCAACCGGGGTCTTTGGTTGCTGGTTCTTGGTTCTTTGCAACCAATGCGACAATTGAGGCCTTGCGGCTATTGTGACAATTGCAACAATCGAAGCAATTATAATATTTCTACAATTAATCAAAAAAGAAACTTAATTATCAACGCTAAACCAAAAAACTATGCGACCTGTAACGCTTTTTACCGGACAATGGGCAGATATGCCCCTGGAAACTTTATGTAAAAAAGCCGCCGAATTTGGTTACGATGGCCTGGAACTGGCCTGCTGGGGTGACCACTTCGAAGTGGATAAAGCTGATGAAGCATATTGTAAGGCAAAGCTGGCTCTTCTCAACAAGTATAACCTGAAAGTATTTGCCATATCAACTCACCTGGTTGGTCAATCAGTATGCGACAATATTGATGAAAGGCATAAGGGCATCCTGCCAGATTATATCTGGGGTGATGGTGATCCTGAAGGAGTCCGTCAACGTGCTGCGGATGAAATCATCAAAACCGCATGGGCAGCCAAATGCCTTGGAGTAGATGTGGTCAACGGATTTACAGGCAGTTCCATCTGGCATCTGCTTTATTCATTTCCATCTGTTTCTCCTGAAATGATTGATAAGGGCTATGAAGATTTTGCCAGACGCTGGACACCCATCCTGGATGAATTCTCAAAAGCAGGTGTAAAATTCGGACTGGAAGTTCATCCAACTGAAATCGCTTTTGATATTGTCACCGCTGAAAGAGCATTGAAGGCTTTAAATAACCATCCTGCATTCGGTTTTAACTATGACCCAAGCCATTTAGGCTACCAGGGTGTAAATTACATTGAGTTTATGTACCGCTTCTGTGACCGGATCTTCCATGTACATATCAAAGATGCAAAATGGTCAATTATACCAACGGAAGCAGGTGTCTTTGGTGGATACCTGGAATTCGGGGATCGCAGAAGATACTGGGACTTTGTCAGTCCGGGCCGGGGTGACATCGATTTTGAAGAGGTTATCCGCGCACTGAACCAGATCAACTACCAGGGTCCATTATCGGTTGAATGGGAAGACAGCGGAATGGACAGGGAACACGGTGCACATGAAGCCTGTCAGTTCGTGAAAGACCTGGATTTCGAACCGTCTAAACAAGCTTTCGACAACGCTTTTCAAAAGTAAATAAAAGGTCACAGAGAGCCACAGAGAATGAATGAGAGCCACTGAGAAAAGGCCTCTGTGGTTCTCTTTTTTCTCTGTGGCTCTCTGTGACCAATATAATATTAACAATTTATGAAAGAAATCATTAAAACA
>CAZGOR010000445.1:0-3137 GCA_964527875.1 uncultured Bacteroides sp.
CTTTCTTTTGCTTCAACCCTTCCCTGGGGAAACAATGCAAGATGTGAGATCTTAGCTCCGACAAACAGCATTGCTGAAGCATTTTTACAGGCTGCAACACAGGCTCCGCAGCCTATACAGACCGATGAATCAAATGCAAGGTCTGAATTTTCTTTGGGAACCAATATTGAGTTGGCGTCAGGGGCGCTACCCGTGTTGACTGAAACAAAGCCGCCTGCACGCATTATTTTATCAAAAGCAGAACGGTCAATGATCAGATCCTTTATCACAGGAAAAGGTTTTGCTCTCCAGGGTTCAACAGTAATAGTATCGCCATCTTTGAAAGCCCGCATTGATAGTTGACAGGTTGCAATACCTTTTCCGGGACCATTAGGCCTTCCATTGATATATAATCCGCATGTACCGCATATACCTTCCCTGCAATCGCTATCAAAAGCAATGGGAGAATCACCCTGTTTGATCAGTTTTTCATTAAGGGCATCAAGCATTTCAAGAAATGACATTTCCGGTGAAACTTCATCAAAATCGTAAGTGACAAAAACACCTTTTGCTTTTGCATTTTCCTGGCGCCATATTTTTAATTTGACCCTCATTTTAAAGTGATTTAGATATAAATAAAAACTTACTTATTTCTTACAAGTTTGATCTGATTGGAATGTTGGAATATTGAAGTATGTGTTAGAGTTTGTGATTGGGAACTCACTCCCAATTCTCACACTCCCCATCATTCCATTATTCCAGAAATCACAATTAATTTTCTATTTCAAAACAGGTAATTATAACATTTATTTTTTATCGTTAATGCTTAGTATATATTGACACACACTCTCCCGATACTCACACTCACTAATTCACCAATTCACAAATCTTCTATTCTTCCAATATTCGTTTCAATACAATATTTTTTATTCTTCTATTGAACCAGGTTTTTTTCTATCACCAGGCTTATTTGTAACTTCTTACTTTTACTTCAACCTCTTTAAACTCAAGTTTTTCTTTATGCAGTTTATGTGGCTGGTCTTCACCCACAAATTCCCAGGCAGCGACATATGAATATTCTTTATCGTTTCGCAGTGCTTCACCCTCGGAAGTCTGGCTTTCTTCCCTGAAATGGGCACCGCATGATTCTTTTCTGTTCAGGGCATCGGTGATCATCAAATCAGCAACATCAAAAAAATCTGCTACCCTGCCCGCCTTTTCAAGTTCTTTGTTGAGTTCATTTATTCCACCGGCTGCTTTTAGATCAGTCCAGAATTCATGTTTCAGCTCCTTTACTAGTTCCTTTGCTTTTCTTAAATCTTTCTCGTTTCTGACCATTCCACAATAATCCCACATTATTTTACCCAGTCTTTTATGGAAAGATGTTGGGGTTTGTTTTCCATTGATAGACATAAGTTTTTCGAGTCTTTCCCTGACATTTTTTTCTGCTTCATCAAACTCTTTAAGGTCGGTAGGTGTTCTTGGTGTTTTGATCTGATCGGCCATATAGTCACTGATAGTAAAAGGGATAATAAAGTAACCATCGCCTGAACACTGCATAAGTGATGCAGCGCCAAGGCGGTTTGCACCATGATCAGAAAAATTTGCTTCTCCGATGGCATAGAGGCCGGGAATGGTTGTCATCAGGTTATAATCAACCCATAGTCCGCCCATAGTATAATGGGCTGACGGGTAGATCTGCATGGGTTCTTTATAGGGATTGATGCCGGTAATTGTTTCATACAATTTAAAAAGGTTTCCATATTTGGCTTCAATTGTTTTATCGCCCTGTTTTTCAATGGAATCCTTAAAATCCATATAAACTGCCAGGCCTGTATTACTCACACCATAACCGGCATCACATCGTTCTTTAGCTGCCCTGGAACCCACGTCTCTTGGGACAAGGTTGCCGTATGCCGGGTATCTTCTTTCAAGGTAATAATCACGTTCTTCTTCAGGTATATTATTGGGATGTCTTTTATCTTCCTTTTCTTTAGGTGTCCATATTCTGCCGTCATTTCTCAGGGATTCAGACATTAATGTCAGTTTTGACTGATATTCATTTAACTGGGGTATAGAAGTCGGATGTATCTGGACAAAACTGGGATTTGCAAATAATGCTCCTTTAAGGTGAGCTTTCCAGGCAGCCGACGCATTTGATTGGATAGCAAGTGTGGACAGGTAAAAAATTGTACCATAACCGCCTGTAGCAAGCACAACAGCATGAGCTGAGTGACGTTCAAGTTCGCCGGTTATAAGGTTCCTTGTAATGATTCCCCTGGCTTTTCCATCTACCAGAACAAGATCAAGTATTTCCCTGCGACTATACATTGTTACCGTTCCTTTACTGATTTGTCTGTTGAGTGAAGAATATGCTGCCAGCATACATTGTTGTCCCGTCTGACCTTTTGCATAAAAAGTTCTTGAAACCTGAACACCACCGAACGAACGATTGGTTAAAGTACCGCCATAGTCTCTTGCAAAAGGGACACCTAGTGCAGTATAGTGATCTATAACCTGGTTGCTTACTTCTGCAGCCCTGTAAACATTGGCTTCTCTGGCACGGAAATCACCTCCCTTGATCATGTCATAAAAAAGCCTGTATACACTGTCTCCGTCATTCTGGTAATTTTTTGCAGCATTGATACCTCCCTGAGAGGCAATTGCATGTGCCCTGCGCGGTGAATCCTGAAAACAAAAAACTTTTACATTATACCCAAGTTCACCAAGAGCAGATGCTGCACTTGAACCGGCAGCTCCTGTGCCAACAACAATGATGTCAAGTTTCTTTTTATTGGCAGGACTTACCAGTTTAAAGGAAGCCTTGTATTTTGTCCATTTTTCTGCCAGTGGACCTTCAGGAATTTTTGCATCTAATATGACCATGATATATTGTCTTTGTTTTTGCTAATGAGTAAAATAAATAACAAGTGGAATACTTGTAAAACCTGATACGACCATGATGGTGTAAATCCATCCAAGTTTTTTAATAACTGGAGTATAAACTTTATGGTTTAAACCGAGGGTCTGGAAGGCCGATTGAAAACCATGCCATAAATGAAATCCGAGAATAAGAAAACAGGCAATGTAGAATATTACGAATCCCGGTATTTGAAATTTCTGTACTACCAGCGATTTTAAATCAGGGTAATATTTGA
>CAZGOR010000446.1:0-3129 GCA_964527875.1 uncultured Bacteroides sp.
TCTCTGTTTCCTCTGTGGTTAAATGTTTTAATAGACTTTTTAGACAGCCTCGTGAGGCAATATAAAGTTACCCGGTTAATTATTAAGAAAAATATTTTTTTGCATTTTTCAGATCCCCAGGTGTATCAATGCTGATTGTTTCAATATCTGTTAAACGCACCCTGATGTGAAATCCGTTTTCAAGCCAGCGGTTTTGCTCAAGAGATTCAGCCAGTTCAAGCGATGATTGAGGTAGTTCTGTAATTTTTTGCAATACCCGGTATCTGTAAGCGTAGATTCCAATATGTTTAAGAAACTGATGACGGTGCGACCAGGCCGAACGGTCTGTTTTCCTGAGATATGGTATCGGTGACCGGCTGAAATACATGGCAAAATCTTCCTGGTTTTTGACTACTTTAACAATATTGGAATTAAAAATGTCATCATTGGACCGGATAGGATTGGCAAGGGTGGCAATATCAACATGTATATCATCAAAACACTTTATCAGTAACCTGATCTGCTCTTCCTGTATAAAGGGCTCATCTCCCTGGATATTTATGATGACATCAACCGGCTTACCTGATTTGGAGAGTAAGCGGGCAGCTTCAGCACACCGGTCTGTACCGCTTTTGTGACCGGGATCCGTCATTATTGCATATCCTCCTGAGTCTTTCACAACAGCTTCAATACGCTGATCATCTGTTGCAATAACAACGTCATCAAGTACTTTTTTTACCTGGTTGTAAACATGCATGATTAAAGGCTTGCCTGCCAGATCGGCCAGAGCCTTGCCCGGGAAACGACTCGATTCGTAACGGGCAGGTATGATTCCTGTAAATTTCATTATTGTAAGATTTGTTATGCTCCTAATTTAGTAAAAATCACATAAAATTGTAATTTTGTCATACTTTTTCAGGAAAAAATGACAGGGAAAATGGTTGCTGGTTTCTGGTTCCTGGTGAGCTTGGGTTAAGGGATTTGGGAGTGGATGTTGATTGTTGTTTCCTGGTAAGTTGAAGTGATGGGTGTGTGATTGGTTACCGATTCATGGTTTTAAGTTATCAGTTAGGTGTCGGAATTGCGATAAATAAATTGTAATAGGAGTATTTTCAAATAACAGGATTTCATAATTGATTGAGATATGTTAAGCCTCCGGAGGAAGAGATATGTTTGTAGTTAATAGGGATTTAAAAAATATTTAAAGCTCCCGGAGGAAGCGGCATGTAAATATAGGTCTTGCTATATTTGGAACATTTTTTTGATCAGGATTTTAATAATAGGTAATGGAGCTTCAGACAATTAAAAAAAGATTTGGGATCATTGGGAATCATCCCGCCTTAAACAGGGCCATTGATATCGCGATCAATGTAGCCCCCACCGATCTTACTGTTTTGATAACAGGAGAAAGCGGAACTGGAAAGGAATTTTTTCCCCAGATCATTCATCAATATAGTGCCCGTAAACATGGTACATACATTGCGGTTAACTGTGGGGCAATACCGGAAGGGACTATTGATTCTGAATTATTCGGACATGAAAAAGGATCATTCACCGGTGCACATGAAAGCCGTAAGGGATATTTTGAAGTGGCGAATAGCGGGACAATCTTTCTGGATGAGGTATCGGAATTGCCCCTGTCTACACAGGTAAGATTGCTCAGGGTTCTGGAAATGGGTGAATTTATCAGGGTGGGATCATCGAAAGTACAAAAAACCAATGTGAGAGTGATTGGAGCAACCAATATTGATATTCTCCAGGCTATTTATCATAATAAATTCCGTGAAGACCTCTATTATCGTCTGAATACAGTGCCTATTCATGTTCTTGCATTGAGGGAAAGAAAAGAAGATATTCATTTGCTTTTCAGGAAGTTCGCTGTTGATTTTGCAGAAAAAAGCAGAATGCCTGCCATTACACTGAATGACGCTGCAAAAAATATTCTTGAAAATTACCGGTGGCCAGGAAATATCAGACAACTGAAAAACATCACGGAACAAATGTCTGTCATTGAACAGGTACGTGAAATCGATGAACATATATTGTCCAAATATCTCCCTGATTATCAACCGGTTAAACTTCCAATGATATATGAAAAGGCAATTGATGAACGGACTTTCAACTCGGAGAGAGAAATACTTTATAAGATCCTGTTTGATATGAAAAATGATTTGAATGATCTGAAAAGCCTTGTTGCTGAAATCATGCAGAAAGGAGCGGAAAGTACCGAGGTCCGGCAAAACCATGCCCAGACAATCAAAAGATTATACGAAGAAGCTGAAATTAATGGTTCCGGAGACATACCACAGAATATCAGTATTAAAAGAGCCGATGATTCTATACAGGATACGGAAGAAATCATTGAGGAATCACTCTCCCTGGCAGAAAAAGAAAAAGAGTTGATCACCAAAGCACTTGAGAAACATAATGGGAAGCGGAAATATGCAGCAGAAGAACTGGGTATATCTGAACGCACACTTTACAGGAAAATTAAAGAATATAACCTGGATCTTTGAATAATACAACATTGGTAAAGTACGTTCATTCTGTGCAAAAATGAATGATAAAATGAAACTGATCAGATTATTTATATTATTTCTGTTCTTTTTAACCTCAGCAGTATCATGCAAGGTTAATTATTCTTTTTCAGGTGCCAGCACGGGTAATCTGAATACTGTGGCTGTACAATATTTCCAGGATCGTTCGAACCTGTCTCCGCCAACTCTTGCTCAAACCTTTACTGATGAATTGAAAGATTTTATCCAGAGGCAAACAAAATTAATCCTGATTAATGGAGCTGCTGATGCTAACTTTGAAGGTGAGATAAGGATCTATGATGGACAAAGACCGGTTGCAATTTCAGGTGATGACCTGGCAACCCTTAACAGATTTACCATTGCAGTTAGGATAAAATATACCAATGCAAACGATCCTGAACAGAATTTTGAGGAAACCTTTACCCATTACCAGGATTATGACAGCAAAAGTAATTTCCAGGAAGTAGAATCTGAACTGACAGAAACCATTGTTAAACAGATCGTTGAGGATGTTTTTAACCGGGCTTTTGTGAATTGGTAACATGCGAAGGTATTAATTAAAAAGTAAGTGGAAGAAGACAGAAAAGTCCGGTTTAACCGGACACATTCCAAC
>CAZGOR010000447.1:0-3107 GCA_964527875.1 uncultured Bacteroides sp.
TCCCTGTTGGGGGTAACTTCAAAACCTTTAACCGGTTGCTGGCTTTGCCAGCTTACCGCTTTTTTCATCTGTCGCCTTATGAAAACAAGTTTTCAACGGCTCCAGATGAAAAAACCGCCTCCCTGCGGGAACCGGTTAAAGGTTTTGGGTGGAAGATGGGATTCGAACCCACGACTTCTGGAACCACAATCCAGCGCTCTAACCTGCTGAGCTACATCCACCATTTTGCGGGTGCAAATTTAAGGAATAATTTTGACTTGGAAAATAGACTAATGTCCATATTAACTTCTCGAATTTTCATAAATTCGAGAAGTTAATATGCTGAATTATAAAGAAAAAAAGAAGTGCCCTATTTCTACAAACATTACACTTCTTTTTGCCCTTTCGATCAAATAGTAGAAAGCAAATAATGAACATTTCATTATCCCACACACCAACTCCAATACCCACACACACCAATATACAAATATACTAATAAACCAATTTACATATTTTCTATTATTCTTCTGTTCGAAATGTCAATTTCTGGCAGTAATAACACTACTCCCTAACCTCTTTCGTCAATTTCTCTACATACCACTGAACGATCAATGAATTGAATGAATGATTGCACATTCTGATCCTGATCCCGTTTCTTTCCATATCCTTCTGTAACTCCCGGGTAATCTCATAATAAAAGATCGGATCTTTTTTGTTCAAAAAAACAGGTTTGATAAACTGTGGAAGGCTCCGCTTAATCCGGCTTTTTATATATGCATCACGCTGAACACGTGCAGAAGGCCTGATTTCAACAGGGAAATTTAACCCATACCTGCTGAAATAAGAATCTATTAATACTGCATCATAAAGTTTCCTGTTCTTTTTCAGATCATAAGGCACCTGCCTGAAGAATCCTGCCAGCTCATCATCCCAGAAAGGCAGGCGGTATTCATACCCGAACCATTCATAAATCCGGGCTGAGTTCACAATGAACTTGGCAAATTTCTCTTTTATATCCCAGTCTTCATGAATGGAATATGAGAATGCTCCTTCCATTACCCGCTTTTCAGCCAGGGTACGGTGTATCCGGTTCTTTATGCTGGCCCGGTTTCGACACGGTACAGGACAGAAAATATATTTGCTGCGCCAGATCCGCCCGGCAAGCTTTTCAGGACTTTCCGGTCCGGGCTTCAGGCCATGTTTGACAAAATTAGTTCCCGCCAGAAAATCCCCTGTATGTCCGGGTACGAAAATGGCATCTTCCGGAATGATTTTATTTTCCTTTAAATATTTAACTGCAAAATAATCCTGGAGATAAAACATGGACACACCATTGGCAGCAAAACGATAATATTCATGGAAACCTGTATCACCGGTATAATCTTTTATCAGTTCATAATTATATTCAACAAATAACCATGGATAATCCAGTTTTTCAGCTACTTTTTCTGCTATCAGCATATCTGGACAATCCTTTCTTCCATAAGTGAGACATGTCACATCATGATACCCGGCCGACTTTAACATACAGGCGATCAGCCTTGAGTCATATCCGCCGCTAAGGGATACAATGGCATGCCTCCCCTGAAGTGATGTAACAAGCCGCTGACCCACATTGTCAAAGATCCTTCCAAGTTCCTCCGACAGATATTCTTCTGATTCCTTATAGACAGTATCCGTCTGATAAGTGTGATAAAATTCCTCTGCCAGTTCCTCGCCCCCTGTTTTGAAAATGATCATTTCGCCTGCCTGCACCTGTTTTATACCCTTACAGAGTGTTTCCTTACCGGTTACATATCCGGTTGCCATGAATTCTGCAGCAGCTTCCATGTTCAAAGCCACATTATTTACTTTATCTAACAAAGTATCAAAAGAATCACTGATGAATAATGTGTTTTTATTGAATGAATAAAGTAAAGGGAATGTCCTGACAGGATCAACAGCGAGCAGACATACGTCATGATGCATCACTATTAGTGAGAAGCAACCATTTGAAGTACGGATGGCAGATTTTATTTTTTCAATATCGTGAATGCCGGAGAAATAAGCAGCAAGCTCCTCACCGAATAGAAAATTTCCATCGGGAGTAAATAAATATCCTTTCACATTACATGCACCTTTGGTATGCCAGGTGAATCCTTTCTGAAAGATCAGATATGTATTAATCTCCGGGGATTTCATCAATCAATTCTGCATATTTGTCCATAACTGCTTCCCTGCTGTACTTTTCCTGGATCTGTTTCCTTATTTTCTCCTGGTCATAATCATCATAATGCTCATACATTTTGATCATCGCAAGGGTAAGCTGTTTTTCATTTTCCAGGTCAGTCAGGATACCATTTTCATTACTAATAATACTTTCTGGTCCGCCCGATCGTGTTGCAATAACCGGCAATCCTGTTGCCATAGCTTCAATCAACACGACTCCAAATGCTTCAAAACGACTGGCCAGGACAAAAAGGTTTGCCTGCTGCATTTCCCTGAGGATCCCGTGCCGGTCAAGATAACCAATAAATTCCACGCTCTCTTTGATTCCAATATCTTCTGCAAGCCTTGTCAGCTCCCGCAGAAGAGACCCCCGACCGGCAATCCTCAGACAGGCATCGGGATATTTTTCCAGGAATCCGGCGAAAGCCCTGATCAGCACATCTATTCCCTTGATCTTTTCAAGGATCCCGGCTGAAAACACCCTGAATGGTTCCCTGTGCCTGGGATTGTCCGGCAACTTAAAAAACCCTGTATCTACAAGATTCGGGATAGTCAGCATCTTTTGGCTTGATGAAGGCTCAATCTCTGCGATTTTATTATTCAGAAAAACGGATACGGTAACAATCCTCTCAGCAGCGAAAAATGCCTTTTTCAGCAGCGGAAAGTAAAATTTCCGGAACATCTTTTGCGCATCTTCTGTAATGCCCGTGAAACGGCTTCGGTGTTCAACGATGATATAAGGTATTTCATATTTTGAAAAAATATGTTCAGCCGCACATCCCGCCCAGATAGAGCTATGGGCAATGATTATATTTGGCCTGCCGAATTTTTTTTCATATTTTCCAAACAATTTCCCTGTCTTCAGTATCCATCTCTCCACATTTATTCTTTCAAGCCAAGGTAACTTCAGGTAAAAAGAG
>CAZGOR010000448.1:0-3107 GCA_964527875.1 uncultured Bacteroides sp.
GGCCGATGAGAACCAACCGCGATATTGTGTCACCATTCCTTTTATCAGAAATCAGGCCGGCCCGATGGATTATACTCCGGGCGCGATGAGAAACTCCAACCAGGCCAATTTCAGAGCTATTAACAGTATGCCCATGAGCAAGGGCACCCGTGTTAATCAGATGGCCCAGTACATCGTTTTTGAAGTACCGCTTCAAATGCTTTCGGATAATCCTACCATTTATATGAGAGAGCATGAATGTACCGATTTTATCACAAAAGTTCCCACTACCTTTGACGAAACCGTTCCTCTTGACGGTAAGGTAGCTGAATACGTGGCCATTGCCCGCAGAAAAGGTGATTTATGGTTTGTTGGTGCTATGACCAACTGGACACCAAGAGAATTAACCATCGATCTTTCATTCCTTGGCACCGGCGAATATAAAGCCGAAATTTTCAAAGATGGCATTAACGCCGACCGCGATGCAACTGATTATAAAAAGAAAGTAATCAATGTTAAAGCCGGCGATAAGCTGGAAATTAAACTGATGAACGGTGGCGGATGGGCTGCCAGATTTGAAAAAATCAAGTAATGATTTCTTTTTCACTTATTTTTTACAGTATATCATATTTATTCAAACAAGGCAATATTTTCAAATTAACACTGAACTTACATGAAAAAAATAGTTTTATCATTACTAGTCTGTTTGGCTTTCTCCCTCTCATATGGACAAACAATAGCTGATTCAATATCAATAAAAAAAGGCTTTGGCGGCTATAAATTTTATCAGCATGATATAATGCTGTCTTTTTCACAGCTGGGAAATGTTCTGGAGCCAAATGCAGAAGCTTATGAAATATTTAATAAAGCTCAGACAAATAATAAAATTGCCACAATTTTAGGTGGAACCGGAGGATTTTTAATTGGTTATCCAATTGGTTATGCTATCGGCGGTGGAGATCCAAAATGGATAATGACTGTTGTGGGAGCAGGTATTGTATCTGTCGCAATACCAATTAGTCTAAAATCCAATAGGCAAGCAAAATCAGCTGTTGACATTTATAATTCATCACTGGTTAATGCAAATTATTTTAGTCCGGAGATTTATCTTAAACTGGGAAAAACAGATAATGGTTTTGGAGTAAAGATTATCTTTTAAAAATAAGCAAAATGAACATGAAAAGAAAAATAGTTACTATTATAACTATACTATTTTTTGTTATAATTATTCCATTAAATGCCCAAAAGACAGACTTAATACATTATTCTTTTTATCATATTAAAGCCGATAAAATTGATCTTAATTCTGTCAATTCATTTCCGCAAAAAATCATAACAATTCTTAATGAAGATCCGTATGAAATAAAAATACACAGCTTCCCAACTAATCTGCCGGTACAAAGGTTCGATTCAATAAAGGCACACAGGTATAATAAAAATATTTGTTATCCGGAAGATATAGCTATATATCTTGAACCCACTGAGTCGATTGAATGCAAATCTCCCGAAATAGATCTCATTGCTGATTCTTTATCAAGAGATGTCATTTATACTTATAACCTTGTTGATACTTTTTTACATTTTGTTTCTTCCTCTGTCAAATATGATCATGATTTAGCAGAAAAAATTACAAGAGGTGAGCACTTTACACGAAGTGCTTTACAAACATTGGAATCAAAAATGGGTACTTGCAGTGAATACACCAATCTATTTCTTGCACTTATCAGAAATGCAGGTATTCCCGGAAAGTTTGTCATCGGCAAAATATTACTCCCTGAAGGACAACAAATCTATCATGCATGGGCTGAATGTTACATACAAGATATTGGATGGATGCCAGTTGAAGTTCAAAATGGGAATACATGGATACCGGACTGGGGCATAAAACTATTTTCCGGAAAAGATTTTAATGATTGCAATATAATACTGCCGGAAATACAAGCAGAAATAGTAAAAGTGGATGAATAGTTTGCCCTCTATAACAATTGTGTAGTGCATGTGTGGGATATACAGAATTGAAACATGAAAACATATTTGGAACAATTGCAATTTGTTATCCCTGGGTAAAATTCAGAAATAAAGTCAATGGAAAACATATGAATATACAATGGAATAATTCATAAGAAAGCAAACGGGCATAACAGCCGGTATTCCTTCCTGGTAAACCTTCACGAAGCTTGCGCCTCCGCTAAAGCTTTGGCGGTACGCGGACAGCGAAGCAAGGCTGGCACCGATCCAATAAAATCAGGTTTGACATACAAGATAAGAAAAGAAATTTTTAAGCTAAAGAACATAAGATTTTTCCTTCATATACACAAACAGGAGATAGTTTTAATATAGAAAAAACAAAAGGAAAATGATAGTTATGGATGATCTCCTGTTTTCACTCCGGTCGACTGGCAGGTTGTTAATAAAAAGGTTTGAACTTATTAGTCAGGACGATTTTGTTAATCATTATGATTAAAATTAACGTTTTAAAAAAAATTGATGGTAAACAAAGTACAAATACTGATACCTTTGGTTTTATTTTTCTTAATTCTTTCCTTTGTTACTTATTCACAAAGCCTGGAAACAAGTAAAAAACCCCTCATTTTTTCCGGCGATATTGGGTTAACGAATAATGGTATCGATATGATACCTTCATTCTCATTGGACAAGCCTGCTTTTTATTCTTTTCTGTCAATTGATAAGGGAAGATTTGGTTTTAATCCGGAGGTTACTTTTTCTTTAGACGGCAAGCCCTGGTATGTGAATTACTGGCTACGATATAAATTAGTTGATAAAGAACAATTTAATATGGGTTTCCGTACCAGCTTCTCTTTATTTTATGAAAACCTGAATATATCGGAAAACGGCATTGAAAAGGAAATTATACAAGCTCAACGTTACCTTAATTTTGAATTGTCTCCTGCTTATAACATTTCTGATAACTCTTCAATCAGTTTAGTCTGGCTTTATTCTCACGGTTTGGAAACTGGAACGGTAAATAATATACATTTTATCAGCTTAAATGGAAACTTCACTAACATAGGGCTGGGAAATTATTTTTACTTCAAATTATTAACTCAACTATATTATCTTAACCAGGATAGTAATGACGGGGTATATTTTTCAGCTACATCTGGTGT
>CAZGOR010000449.1:0-3104 GCA_964527875.1 uncultured Bacteroides sp.
CTCTGTGAAAACTCTGTGGACTCTGTGGTTTATACTACTTTTTAGACAGTCTCGAAAAGGTTGCAAGGTTATAGGGTTGCAATTGTCGCAGGATCGCAGGGCTGCTGTAGAAAAAGGATGAGGCACCTGCCTTCTCCGCCCGGAAAGCGGACCAGGCAGTCAGGGAAGCAACGGTAAAGTAAGAATAATATTCAGAGATTTGGATAAAGGGTACATTATGAAAGAAAGAGACCCCTGAAAGGTGTCAAACTATGAATAACCCGGTACGAAGTGCCGGGAAAGTTACCGATCCACATAGCAGCCCTGTAAGGGTTGAACAAATTGATACAAAATCAAAGATACTGGCTGAAAAAAATAAGAAAGTGAGAAAAAGCGAATAAGTGAGGATTTAATCTTTAATTATCTTTCTTAATTCTAAATTAAAATATATACAAATGACGAAGATCCTTGTTACCGGAGCAGATGGACAGCTGGGAAATGAATTCAGGAAACTGGCACGTTCCCGTTATGATCTGGAATTCATTTTTACTGATATCGGAGAACTTGACATCACGAAAGAATCCGAGGTGAACGCATTCCTGGACAAGAACAGGGTCAATTATATTTTAAACTGTGCTGCATATACTGCAGTTGACAAGGCTGAGGAAGAACCGGAGAAAGCTGATTTGTTGAATTCACATGCCGTTAAAATCCTGGGCGGTATCAGCAATGATCGGGACATCAGGCTGATTCATTTTTCGACTGATTATGTGTTCGACGGTACAAAAAAGAGCCCGTATACTGAGGAAGACACACCCCATCCTGTCACCATTTATGGTAAAAGTAAACTTGAAGGTGAAAAAATAATAAGGAAATCGAAAAACTGTATGATCATCAGGACATCGTGGCTTTACTCAGCTTCAGGCAATAATTTTGTCAAAACAATTATGAGAATAAGCAGGGAAAAGGATGAACTTCAGGTCGTTTCTGACCAGATAGGATCTCCCACCTGGGCCAATGATCTTGCCCGGACAACTCTTATTATAATTGACAGAACAAAAAATAACAAGACCAGGGACAGGTATTTACTATATCATTACTCAAATGAAGGAACATGTACCTGGTATGATTTTGCAACAGAGATTGTAAAACTTGCCGGATTTACAATTAAAATCCGGCCGGTTCATACTGAAGATTATCCTGCAAAAGCACCTCGTCCTTCATACAGTGTTCTTGACACAACAAAGATCAGAAATGAACTGGGTATAAAAATACCTGACTGGAAAGAAAGCCTGCAACACTGTATCACTGAAATCAATCAAACAACTTAATATCATCAGAAGTATGAAAAAGAATGCGCTCCTTCATGAGGTCAGGACAAAAGCAAATACATGGCTTGATTCGAATATTGACGAACAGACCCGCGAACAGATCGTTCACATGCTGGAACATGATGAAAACGAATTAGTTGAATCGTTCTACCGGAATCTTGAATTCGGTACCGGCGGATTACGGGGTATGATGGGTGCAGGGACAAACAGAATGAATATTTATACAGTAGGTATGGCAACACAGGGACTCAGTAATTATCTCCATAAATGTTTCTCTTCACTCAATCAGATCAAAGTATCCATTGCCCATGATTCCAGGAACAACAGCAGATTATATGCTGAGACAACTGCAGATATCTTTTCAGCAAATGGGATCAAAGCATATTTATTCGATGATTTGCGGCCGACACCTGAGCTTTCTTTTACCATTAGATATTTCGGTTGCCAGGCTGGTGTAGTCATTACTGCATCACATAATCCCAAAGAATACAACGGTTATAAAGTCTATTGGGAAGATGGGGGCCAGATCATTAGCCCACACGATAAGAATATCATAAATGAAGTAGAAAAGATAACATCGGTCAATGAAATCAATTTCAATACAGATAAAAGCAAAATAGAAATCATTGACCCGGAATTAGATCATACATATGTTAACCGGCTGGCTAAACTTTCCCTTTCTCAGGATGTCATTAAAAAACATCACGATCTGAAAATTGTATATACGCCCATTCATGGATCAGGTGTAAAATTGGTTCCGATGGCATTAAAAAAACTTGGATTTTCGAACATCATTGATATCCCGGAACAGAACATTACTGACGGTAACTTCCCAACTGTACATTCACCAAATCCTGAAGAACCCGCGGCTTTATCTATGGCACTGAAGAAAGCTGATGAAACAGGTGCCGATCTTGTTATGGCTACAGACCCGGATGCAGACCGGGTTGGTATTGCCGTAAGAAATTTAAATGGAAACCTTGTGCTCCTCAATGGAAACCAGACAGGATCATTGCTTATGTATTATCTGATTAAAAAATGGGCTGAAAAAGGAAAATTGACAGGAAAGGAATATATTGTAAAGACAATTGTTACATCGGAACTAATGGCTGATATTGCTTCAAAACATAACGTTGAAACATATAACGTGCTGACAGGTTTCAAGTATATAGCCGATATTATGAAAATCAATGAAGGCAGAAAACATTTTATCGCAGGTGCAGAAGAAAGTTACGGTTACCTTGCCGGTGAATTTGTCAGGGATAAGGATGCTGTTATGTCCTGTGCCCTTATTGCTGAAACAGCTGCCTGGGCAAAGGAACAGGGTAAATCATTGTATGAATTACTCATTGATATTTACCTTGAGTTTGGATTATATCGGGAACAACTCATGTCGATATATAAAGAAGGAAAATCCGGAGCCGAGGAGATCCAGCATATGATGGATAACTCTCGAAATAATCCACCCGATGAGCTGGGTGGATCCCCTGTTGTAACAGTACATGATTATTTAAAACAGGAAACATTTAACAGAATTAATAACACCAGAAAGCCCATCTCCATGCCCAAGTCCAATGTCCTGCAATTTCTGACAAAAGATCATAGCAAAATATCTATCCGTCCATCCGGTACGGAGCCAAAGATTAAATTTTATTTCAGTGTAAAGGGAAAACTTGATAAAGCAGAAAACCTTGAAGCCACTGACAGGAAGCTGGATCAGAAGATAGAAGATATCAAAGCAGAGCTTGGAATAGATTAATTCTTTACTTCACTCATCCGATGATTTGAAGTCAT
>CAZGOR010000450.1:0-3103 GCA_964527875.1 uncultured Bacteroides sp.
AGAGCCGATTTGCGATCCTGCTCCAAATACTGTACTGGCATTATAGGTGTTTTTATCAACAGGTATTTCAGGATCCCCGCTTCCCTGTTTCATAAAGACAATCCTGGCTATCCCGTTTCCACTGTTCCATGAAACAGTATATTGATCCGATTTTACCGCGGTAACCTGTATAGCGGAAGCCTGAGTTACATCTTTAAATACATAAGCCTGGCCTTCAGTATTACCAATCATACTATTGGAAATTCCATTGGCACCAATGATTGTATATTGATCCGTTATCGAGACGGCATATCCAAATTTATCACTCTCATTCCTGCTGCTGGCAACCAGTTTTCTCTGCTGGCTCCAGTCACCTGTTCCACCGGGCCCTTTTTTAAACATATATGCAGCACCTGCACCAGAAACCTCATTTTCACCATATTCATCGTATTTATTTGAATATGCCCCCACAATGATATAAGTGTTTGTCATAGAAACGGAATTTCCAAATCCACCAAGGTTTTCACCGGTAGGGGTTAATTTTTTAACCTGACCCCAATTGGTTGTACCTCCCTGGGTTTTATAAAAAACATAAGCAGCACCCTTAAATTTTGTTCCAACAGTGACATAATACCCACTGATTGATACTGATTGTCCGAAAAAGGCATTTGCTGAGCGGTCACCGGCTACAATTTTTCTTTGTTCACCCCAGCCATTTGTTGTTCCCTGGTTGCGGTAAAAAACATATGCAGCCCCTGCATCGGTGAATGGACTACCACCACCCTGATCCAGGGTTTCACCCGTAGCTCCCACAACAACATAATCTCCCGATATCGAAACCGATGTTCCAAAATAATCATCTGTTGTCCGGTCAGACGAAACGATCTTTTTCCTTTCTCCCCAGTTGTTGGCACTCGGATAGTCTTTGTCATAAATATAAACTGCTCCGGCATACAAAACAGGGTCCAATTTTTCTCCGTAATCCCTGTATGATCCGACCACAACATAATTCCCGTCAATAGCTACTGAATAACCAAAAAATTTTGCCTCATCAGCATCACTGGCAGTTATTTTTGTAACCTGGCCCCACTGGTTTGTCCCTCCCTGGTTACGATTAAAAATAAATGCAGCACCTGTATTAGTCATACCTGCACCAATATCACCTACAACAATATAATCGCCGGATATTGCAACCGAGAAACCGAAAGCACCTCCTGCACCGGTCGGCTCCAGTTTTTTAACCTGACCCCAGTTGTCGGTCCCCCCCTGGTCTTTGTATAAAACATATGCACTTGCGCTCTTATATGCCCCCACAACCGCATAATTTTCGGAAACTGAAACAGCCCACCCGTATTCATTCCCTGTTGATCCGTCTGAGGCAAGTCTTCTCATAATCTCGTGCCAGTTTGTGATCTGGGCAAAACTGATATGGGGAAAGAATAGCAATCCCACGAGAATGGTTGTAATGGTTTTTTGTGATTTCATAAGGTAATTTTGAATGGTTGAAAATAATTTTTCATGCAATCAACATATCCTGCAGATCGAAGTAATTGATCATAACAGGATTAACATTTTGTTAGATAAAAATAATGTATCTTCATGTACTACAGGTTGTTAAAATACGAAATATTTACATTAACTCCAAAAGTTATTTACTGAATACGTGTTTCAATCTTTAAATCCAAAAATCTTCAAGTGCCGGAAAACAAGTCCCAAAGAAATGTTTATTTTTCGGTACTTGCAGACTTGCAGACTTGCAGACTCGTGGACTTCATTCCTTTCCTTCCAGGTAATCCTGCAAATATTTAAACCGCTCTGTCAGTTCTCCATTTTTTATAATTGTCGCCCGCCCGATGATACCTTCATCATCTTCTCCAAGCAGGGCTGGCATTACCTGGTTCATCAGCATTTTTCCAAAGTCTTCCGAAGCATCCCGGGGCAGCTCACCGGGCAGGTTATCCACAGCCATCACAGTGATACCGCGGAGATCAAAAGGAGTGGTTTCTCTTTCTGTCCAGGGGAAATAGTCATAAAATGGCTCTTCAATTGTAGAGGCACGGATTGTTGATGGAATGGGACCGTTAACATCACAACTGACATCGGCAATAATACCGATCCTGAAATCAGGCTCACGCATATCCGAAGTGGTCATAAAGACCGGTGATCGGGGATCCCAGTAATGGCATGCAATATACAGGTCAGTAACCTTTGTGTAAGGTTTAAAGATAGATTCATACATTTCGGGATGATCAAAGAAGTGCTGGAGGTCAAACCCGGCACCATCCTTTCGTTTTACATAACACCATGGATCTATCCTGCAAACAACCGGTTCATCAAAATCCTGCTCAAGATATTCCTGCGGAGTAACTTCTCTGAGTTTGAGGAAGGCAAGAGTCTCCATAGCTCCTCCTGCCACACGTCCACCTCCGGTTATCAGTATCTTTATAGCAGGCAGCTTAACCTTCTCCAATTCCTTTTTCATCTCCTCAAGATTAAAACACTGATGGGCCGGCTTTAACAGATACAGCCTGTATCGTTCACCATATGCCCGTAATCCGTTATATGCTCCTACAATGCCGGCCCATTTCCCAAAAGCTACCAACCTGATATTGTTCTGATCTGTAAGGTATTCATAATCAATAAGTGTGATTTTCCGTGCAGCTGTTTCCTGTAAAAGCCTCCTGTTATGAGGTTGTTTTTTGGCAGTATGTGAAAAAAACATATAAGTCTTTCCGGGAATCAGGGTATCGATTTCCACTTCCTTCACTCCCATCAGGACATCACATGATGTCAGATCATCCTCCAGCATGACACCTGCTTCATGATACGCTGTATCGGGAAAACAACGAATCTCAGAAGGCTGCACAACAATATCAAGTTTTCCAAAACGGTCATTTAACTGCCTGATCTGGGCAGGAGTAAAAGGAACCCTTCTGTCGGGCGGCATCTTTGTTTCCCAGAGAATACCTATTTTCATGGATTGAAATAATTGCTACGAAAATAAAGAAATTCATAATCAAGAGGAAAATATACTGAATGATTTTATTTATGTCAGGTAAAGGTATAAGTTGCATGGTGCATGGTGCATGGTGCATGGTGCATGGTGCATGGTGCATGGTGCATG
>CAZGOR010000451.1:0-3077 GCA_964527875.1 uncultured Bacteroides sp.
GAGCCAGGTCACCCAGGGCTGATCCGAACTGAATTTTTAATTGCTCGGCCTGTCGCTGGAGTATTGAACACCCTTCCTTTATATCCCCCGTAACCACATTTCCTCCAAATGGAATGACTGCAGTGTGCCGGATTACATCATCATAATACACGGCTATATCGGTGGTTCCTCCTCCAATATCCGCAAGTACCACACCAGCTTCCTTCTCATCATCCGTGAGTACGGCAATAGAAGATGCAAGCGGTTCAAGGACCATCTCTTTTACCTCGAGACCAACACGGTTGATACATTTTTCAATGTTCTTTGCCGATGATATTTGCCCGATCACTATATGAAAATTGGCTTCAAGACGCTTGCCCGACATCCCTACAGGATTCTTAACACCTGTCTCGTTGTCGACAATAAAGCTTTGCGGAAGGACATGGACAATTTCCTCTCCTGCTTCGATTGGAATATTATACATATCCTCAAGCAGCTTTTGTATGTCTTCTTCGGTGATCTCATCATCATATGAAGACCGGTTGATATAACCCCTGTTCCGGATACTCCTGATGTGTTGTCCGGCAATCCCGGCAAAAACCTCCGACAGGCTGAGTCCTGCCTTATTCTGTACTTCTTCCACAGTTTCCTGGATCGCACCTATGGTCTCCTCAATGTTCAAAACCACACCACGCTTGACTCCTTTGGATGCAGTCTTGCTCATCGCAAGAACTTCCAGCTTATTATTTTCATTCATTTTGCCAGCAATGGCTACTATCTTTGTAGTGCCAATATCAATAGCTGCAATAATCTGATCTTTTTGTGTCATATTATTATCTTTTAGTACATACAACCTGGTTTCTGTATTTAAGATTAATCCTGTCATACTGGTTCCACCCCTTGTTGCGAAATCCCTCATCATATAAGAGCCAGAGTTTTTCAAATTTCGTTACAATGTCATCAGCCGGTCCGAACTCAATAATATGGGCACCAACGCGTGGAACCAGCTCAAATTCCTGCTCTTCATTAACATAGATCTGGAGGATCTGCGCCCGCCAGAATTCATCTGTTTGTATATATTGAACCATATCAACAATGTCCCTGAACAAATCCATTCCTTCTCCCTGGTCCTTAATATTTGTTGCTTTTATGCAATCCTCACTGATGTGTCCGTTGACCACCAGAACATGTGAACAGAAATTTCTGGATAATGGTATGATATATCCCTCTTCATCAAGATAAAATCCCTGTCCCATCCTGTCAATAATTCGCACAACAGGATTCCTCTGGTATACCTCTACAATAAGCTTCCCCCGAACTGTAAAATAAACTTCGGCATTCCGGACAGTCTTTACCGACGATATCCTGTTTTCAATCGACTGAAGATCAATATTTTCAACGCTCTTTCCGGACAATTCGGGGGCATTTCTCTGTATTAGACTGATAATGTATGCTTTATCAACAAACTTCAGATTAAGGCTATCATGGATAATGATTTCCACCCCCGAATAACTTACACTGCTTTGTTCTTTACCGACAAAACCAAGTATGATGATCAGGTATCCCCCAATGAAAAGCCATATCAGAATATATTTAATTCTTTTCATTACCTGTTTAGCTTAACATTTTAATAATAGGTTCAACAAACTGGTCAATATCTCCTGCACCCATTGTTAGCAAAATATCCGGATGTCTTTTTTTCAGCTCCATCATTAATTTCTCTTTGGAACATAAGATCTTATGACCTGATGATACTTTTTTGAAAATCATTTCCGAGGTAATCCCGGATATTGGTAACTCTCTGGCCGGATAAATATCCAACAATATAAGTTCATCCAATACGGACAGGCTCTTTGCAAAATCATCTGCAAAATCTCTTGTGCGCGTATACAGATGTGGCTGAAATACTCCGGTTATTTTTCTGCCCGGATATAATTCTCTTACTGATCTGACAAACGATTCAATCTCTTTCGGGTGATGTGCATAATCATCAATATATACAACATCTTCGCGATTGATATGTATATCAAACCGTCTTTTTACACCCTGATATGTTCCGATAGCCTGTGCTATTGTATTTTTATTTATACCAATTATATAACCTATCGCGGCTGCAGCAACTGCATTCTCCACATTTATATGCCCGGGCAGAATGGTCTTTAATCCGGAAATGGTTTCACCCGGTGTATGCAAATCAAAATAATATTCTCCACCGGCAAGTTCCTTCCCGGTCACATAAAAATCTGCCCCGGGATCCAGGGAATAAGTAAATACTTCTGCATCCTTCTTGCTGGAAGCAAGGATTTCAATATCTTTCCTGATAAGAATGCTGCCATCCTGTTTGACCTGGTTGATAAATTCCCTGAATGCACTTTGCATTGCTGCCGTATCCCCATATATATCAAGATGATCCGGATCACATGAGGTAATAACAGCCCTGTCAGGAAATAATTTCAGGAACGACCTGTCAAATTCATCTGCCTCTGCTACGATCCAATCACTTTTTTTGCTGACCACTGCATTCGTTTGAAAATTTTTAGAAATGCCGCCCAGAAATGCGTTACAGGGAATGCCGGCAGTTTTCAGCAAATGTGCGATCATTGCCGATACTGTCGTTTTACCGTGCGTACCGGCGACTGCAATACATTTTTGGTTTTTCGTTATTTCTCCCAATACTTCAGATCTCTTTAATACTTTAAATCCATTCTGTCTGAAAAAACCCAGCTCCGTATGGCTGGAGGAAACAGCAGGAGTAAATATTACAAGTGTTTCCCCCGGCTTATCAAAATCCTTTTTCACCATTTCAGGGTTTTCCTTAAAGTGAATCCGCGCTCCTTCTTTCATCAGTTGATCTGTTAACCCGGTCCGGACACGGTCATATCCTGCCACTTCTTTACCAAGCATCAGGAAATACCTCGCCAGTGCACTCATTCCTATGCCCCCGATCCCAATCATGTATATCCTGTTATAATCGTCGATTCTCATTATATTCTACATTATTGTTATGTCATCCTGAACTTGCCTGGCCTGATGAATATCAGGCTTTCATGACCTTCTTAATAACCACTTTCATTGCGTCATAGAAGATCCTGAAACAA
>CAZGOR010000452.1:0-3058 GCA_964527875.1 uncultured Bacteroides sp.
AGACAGCCTCATCCACCATGGCGGTGCTATGTGGAACCCTGCTAAATACCATTTGACTTATGTATAAAGAATAAGTCGGGGGGGACAAGGGGCTGAGTCCGTAATTGTTCACTTTAAACCTTCTCCTTCCTGGCTGGAAAAAGCAAAGAAAGCCCGATGCTTAAAAGAATAATCAGTGCAATAATATATAATGAATAAACCGATCTGTAACCCCATTCATGTATAAAATCCTTCAGCAATAACTTCATACCAACAAATGTTAAAAGGACACTAATCCCATACTTCAGGAATCTGAAGCGGTCGTGCATATTTGCCAGGAAAAAGAACAATGACCGAAGTCCGATGATCGCAAAAATATTGGAGAAGAAAACCACAAAAGGATCCCGTGTTACAGAAAAAATTGCAGGAATGGAATCTACAGCAAAGATCAGATCGGAGAATTCAATCAGGATCAATACAATAAATAGTGGAGTCATAAAAAATTTTCCTTCTTTCAATATAAAGAACCGGTTAGAAACAAATCGAGGATATACGGAAAAGTTTGAGGAAAGGAAACGGAACAGGAAATGTTCCCGGATGTCGCTCTGCCGGTTTTTATTTTTAAATAAATACCGGATCCCGGTATAGACAAGGAAACCACCAAAGATAAGAAGTACCCATTCAAATCTGTGGATAATAGCAGCTCCGGCAAATATAAAAATGGAACGAAGCACAACGGCCCCGAGAATCCCCCAGAAAAGAACCTTTTTGTAATTTCTCTTTGAAACTGCAAACCCGGTGAGTATCATCAGTATCACAAAAAGATTATCCAGTGAAAGTGTTTCTTCAATCATGTAACCGGTCAGGAAATTAATTGAAATATACTTCCTGTATGCCTGAAGGTTTTCCATAAAATCTTTACCATTCAACGTAATATCAGGTCCATAGTCGGTCTGATAATCGATCAGGTCCTGCTCTGTCCTGATCCCATGAATAAATTCTCCCTTCCAGCGTAAAAAGAAATAAAACAATACGGCAAGGCTAATCCAGACAGCACTCCATAAAGCGGCTTCACGAAAGGAAATGACATGGCTCTTCCGGCCTATGACAAGCAGGTCGAACAGCAGGATACTGAATATCCCGATAATGAAAAGAATAAGAAATAACAGCTCTGACATCAATTTATATTGTTCTGCTGTTTTTAAATACGTCTATCCGGTTGAGTAAATATTGTTCCGAAAGATAGATATTTCTGATAAATCTCTCTGTGTGTGTGATGACAAATAAATTAACTTTTTTGACCACAGAGTACAAAGGTAATTATGAAGGTAATACAAACGGTTATTGTGTCCCGGCTGGAAATTAATGTCATATGACATTAATTTCCAGCCGGGACATTCAACCCATCGTTGATATGGGTAAAATTTGTTTTTTATTGTGTAGTTTCACGGAAAAAGGAGATTGGCAAATTAGTTCGGAAAAAAGAATGTAACTTCGGGGGGTGTGTCACAACTTATTAAAAAACTTGCCCATCATGAAAAGCTCAAATCCTGTTACAGAAAAAGGCTCATTCAAAAAACAGCAATTTGGATCGAGTCTTGTTAAATTCGTCATGCAAAACAACAGCCTGTTTTTAGTTATGCTTTTATTTCTTGCCGGTTGTGATTCAAAAAAGGAGAGTATTCAGATTGAGGTTCAGAATACATCCCCCATTGAAATTACTGATGCAATGATCAGGATCAACGATCCCGGTATCCTGGAACAGCTCAGTTCCTTACCAGGTGAATACATTGTGGTTCAATCTGATGAAACACATCCTGTACAATCCATCCGGGATAATGGTAAACTGAATGAAATCCTCTTCCTGTGTAACCTGGATGCCGGTGAGAAAAAAGTATTTTCGATATCAAAATCGGATCAGAAGACAGCATTCAAACGTCGTACCCAGGCTGAACTCTCAGTAAAAACAAGTGGAGAGTGGCAGGACAGGATTTATGCAGGTGGTGTATATAAAAATGTTGATTTCCTCAGGATTCCTGATGAACATACAGATCATTCCTTATATATCCGTTATGAAGGACCCGGCTGGGAATCGGATAAGGTGGGGTACCGGTTTTATCTCGACTGGCGGAATGCTATCGACATCTTTGGCAAAAAAGTCGATACAATGGTCCTGCAAAATGTAGGACAGGATGGATTGGATTCTTATCATGAACTTGCTCCCTGGGGTGTGGATATCCTGAATGTTGGAGAATCGCTTGGAATGGGTTCCATCGGATACTGGCATGACGATCATGCCGAACGCGTTGCAGTGACGGACAGCATATATTGCGAAATCACTGATAGTGGAATTATTGAATCAAAGATCACCACAACTTACTTTGGCTGGCAGATCAGTGATTACAGAACTGATCTTATTTCACAACTTTCTATCCAGGCAGGAAGCCGGCTGACAAGGCATGACCTGGAACTATCTTCAGAAATGGATAATTTATGCACGGGGATCGTCAAACATCCTGAAGCAAAGGTTATGCTGCCGGAATCATCTGCCGGGGAATGGACATGGTTGGCAAATTACGGCAAACAAACCCTCCAGGAAGATCTGCTGGGTATGGCCATTCTTTACAGGCAAAATGATCTCATAAAGCTTTCAGAGGATAAACTTAACCATGTAATTATCCTGAAACCATCAAACCAAAGACTGACCTATTATTTTCTTGCTGCCTGGGAACAGGAACCGGGAGGGATTAAGAGCGAGGAAGAATTTATTGATTATCTGGATGAACAGGTTGAGATGCTTAATCATAAACCTCTGGTAGAATAGGAAGGGTAAGATCATGGGCTGATATTATATTAACAGCAGACCATATAAGTACAGTAATTATAAAAGAGTTTTTCATGATTTATAAAATTACATTAGCCCTCAGCTAAGGCTGACGGCAATTGATCTTGCTCAAAATCCATACTCCATACTCAATCCACCCTGCTCCCTGCACACTTTTTCCTTTTTACTCTGTGAAATAATTTTGCCTGCCCTGTGAAATAATGACTTCGTCATTTCGCTTGCGAATTTCACTGG
>CAZGOR010000453.1:0-3029 GCA_964527875.1 uncultured Bacteroides sp.
TGGTATATTGGTATATTGGTATATTGGTATATTGGTATATTGGTATATTGGTGTGCTTGAGTTTTGAGATTTGGGTGTGAAGTTACTGCCGATTGTTAATCGGCAGTTGTATCCATCTGATGTATGACAGGAAAGTCCGGTTGTCAACCGGACACATTCCAACAACGTTAGGTTATACAGAAAAATTCATCTGCCCGCGAGCACCCGGGGAAAGTTGTTAACGAGACACATATGTCAAAGCCGCTCTGATAAAAGTTCGGCCACTTCAATATGACCGTTCTGGCGGGCAAAAGTTTGTGCGTCATCCCCATCAATATCCTTCAATGCAGGATTTGCGCCATTTTCGAGCAACAGCTTTACCACCTCCAGTTGTCCCTCTGCGGCTGCATGCATCAGGGGAGTAAAATGTTCATTATTATCAGCAGCATTGGGTTCCGCTCCTGCTTTAAGCAAAATCTTGACGGTAGGGGCAAAGGGACCTGTTGAAGCATAAAGTAAAGCGGTCTGGCCCATTGCATCCCGCATATCAACATCTGCACCCTCATCAATTAAAAGATTTACAATTTTTGAATGGCCGTTAAAGGCTGCAAGCATCAATGCAGTATGACCGTCCTGATCCTTCGCATTGACATCCGTATCATGGCTCAGTAACTCCTGCACCTGTTCCAGTTGTCCGTAAAAAGCTGCATCACGCAAAGACTGTTCATTTTCTTCATCCGTTACCCGGACAGACAAAGAATCTTTGATTGACCTGAATCGCATCAATGATTCGATATAATAGTAATCTGCATAAGTCAGGGGTACATCCACCTCACTGTTGCCAGGCAATGAACCGACACCATGCATCAGGATAAAATTATTGTTTTCTCCCGGTTCCGCCCTGTATGATGATGACGACAAAGACCTGATCATTTTTTCAGCTGCATCCAGATAAGTATCTGCAAGGTCTTCATCAACATATTTCTGCAATTCCAGCAAGGCCGAAGAGATTATTGCAGCTGATGAAGCATCTCTCTTCGCATCCGGAATTTCCGGTGCATTGAAGTCCCAATAAGGAACCATATCTTCAGGCAGGTTAGGATGATTTAAAATAAAGTCTGCGATACCTTTTGCAACTTCCAGATATTTTTCATTTCCTGTTTCACGGAAGGCAACGGTAAACCCATAGAATCCCCATGCCTGTCCTCTGGCCCATGCCGATTCATCAAAAGCTCCCTGTACAGTCTGTCGTCCTATTACTTCACCTGTTGATGGATCAAAGTCCACCAGGTGATAAGTCGACCAATCATCCCTGAAATGATTCTGAATCGTCTTTTCAGTATGGGAAAACGCAATGTTATAATAAGTTGAATCCCCTGTAACCTTTGTCGCCCAATACAGATATTCAAGGTTCATCATGTTATCGATAATAACGGGAAATTTCCAGCCTCCATGATTCCATGACCGGATACATCCGACCGTATCATTATAACGACTGACCAGTGATTGAGCACCGGTAATCAGAATATCCCTGTATTGTGGATCGCCCGTGAGTCTGTAACCATTTCCAAAACTATTATAAAGCATAAAGCCCAGGTCATGCGTACCTGTATTAAATTTTTCCTTTTCCAAAACAGCAGTCCTCTTCTTTGCTTCTTCAAGAATATTCGAATCTCCTGAATATTCATACAGATACCATAAACTACCGGGGAAAAAACCGCTGCACCACCAGCTCGTACCGGAAGTTACAAGGCTTCCATCTTCCGGATCAGTTGTTCGCGGAAGACGAGTGGAATCGGGAAGGGATTGAGCCATCAGTTTGTATTGTTCCAGAGAGAAATTCAATCCTTCGTCGACGAGCTGGGTTAATTCCTTCGGATGCTTTGTTTCAGAACAAGATAAAAGTAATAGAAACAACAAAAGAAAATATACGCTCGATTTCATTGAAGTATGTTTTTAAATAAATTTAACGGATAAGATCACTAATATATAAAATATTCTGCTTAATCATTTAATATAC
The DNA here is from genome assembly GCA_964527875.1 of uncultured Bacteroides sp. Classification (GTDB taxonomy): domain Bacteria; phylum Bacteroidota; class Bacteroidia; order Bacteroidales; family SM23-62; genus LJUQ01. The sequence continues at coordinate 2,000 of CAZGOR010000453.1, forward strand.
TGCAATTCCAGCAAAGCCGAAAATATTAATACTCAAATTTATGACGAGCCGGAGCGCAGCACAGTTCGGCAAAAAAAATCTATCATTCAATTACTCAGTTTCTTTATCGCTTGAATTTGTTATGACCATAAAACAGGGAAATAAACGATTCCTGATCAAACATATATTCTTATATATTATTTTAGTTTCGTTAAAACTTACTAACATAACAATCAATTATGAAAAGAAGAAAATTCCTGACCAATCTTGCCCTTTTCAGCGGCACTGCTGCACTCGGATTGCAATGTTACAAACGTGCTGAAGGCAGCACAAACAACAATAAAAATGTGACAGCTACATTACAGAAAGCAGATACCATTACCGAACCTGAACAGGAAATCCCAATTATCGAGAAAACTGATGTTCTTGTGATTGGTGGTGGTCCGGCCGGTGTGGCAGCAGCTATATCAGCCAGACGGGCTGGAGCAAAAACTTTACTTGCTGAAAGATATAATCATCTTGGTGGAATATGGACGGGCGGGCTTGTATTACCTCTGCTCTCAACACATGCCATGGATAAAAAGAAACGTTTCCGAAAAGTTATTTATGGTATTGGCGACGAAATTGCTCAGCGCCTGAGGGATATGGGAATGGCTATATTCGAAGAAAATCCGGTCATTGACCCGGAAGCCGGAAAATATGTAATGGAAGTCATGATAAAAGAATCAGGTGTTAAAATGTTATATCATTGCTGGGCTTCAAATGTAGTTATTGAAAATAACATCATCAAGGCAGTTATCCTGGAATCAAAATCGGGCCGTATTGCCGTTGCATCAAAAATAGTCATTGATTGTACCGGGGATGGCGATATCTATCACCTTGCCGGGGAAAACTACAACACGATGAATTATCATATTGGTCTTGTTCACAGATTGGGAAATATTGATAAAATCGATCAAACCCGGGAAGGTTTCAGGAAACTCAATGTCGGGGAACCAACCCCAATCCCCGGTGTAAACTGGGTAAATATGCATGGAGCTAATGATCAGGA
>CAZGOR010000454.1:0-3015 GCA_964527875.1 uncultured Bacteroides sp.
TGTCGGCAAGTTCAAAAGGACCAAATTGCATACCATATCCACTTTTCATGGTCATATCGATATCCTGAACTGATGCAACACCTTCCATCAATAATTCGCAGGCTTCATTAATGAGCGTTACAATCAGCCGTGTGCTTATATTTCCAGGAGATTCATGCAATTCTACCGGAATCTTATCAAGCATTTTTATAAAACGGATGACGAAATCATATGCAGCATCACTCGTTTTTAATCCCCTGATGACCTCAACAACTTTCACCGATGATGATGGATTAATAAAATTCACACCGACCACTCTTTCGGGATTTTTAATTACTGAGGCTAAGTCGGAGATCATCAGTGTGGAATTATTGGATGCAATGACTGTAGAGGGAGCAATTACGGTTTCAATGTTTTTAAATACCTCTTTTCTTGCTTCCAGTGATGTGAAGCGCTGCCTGATGTTGATTGATTCAATCACCAGTCCACAATCACTGATATCCTTATAATTTGTTGACCCACGGATTCGGGATAATATAGCCCGTTTTTCACTACTTGTAAGTCCCCATTTATTGATTATTTCATCCAGGGAAGCGTTGATTTCCTCTAATATCATTTTTATTCTTTCTTCGCTCACATCAATAAATACCACATCAATTCCATGTTGACTGATGATCCGGACAATTTCCTGTCCCATATTCCCGCAACCAATGACTCCAACTTTCTTTAGTACGCCTTTGCCTGATTTATAATCTTTCTTACTGAGACTGTAATCTTCCAAAGGTTCTGCCATTTGATTGATTTTTAAATATTTACATTATTTACCAGCAGCCTGATTAGCTGTTATAGCGATCATGTTTACAATATCACTGACAGAGCAGCCCCTTGAGAGGTCATTTATAGGAGCTGCCATCCCCTGCAGGATTGGTCCTATGGCTTCTGCATGAGCCAGTCTTTGTACCAGTTTATAGGCAATATTACCTGCATCAAGGGATGGAAAGATCAGGACATTGGCATTTCCGGCGATTTCACTTCCGGAGGCTTTTTTCTGTCCTATACTTTCTATAATGGCTGCATCAGCCTGAAGTTCCCCCTCAATTTTCAATTCGGGTGCCATTTTTCTGGCTATTTGTGTTGCATTCACCACTTTATCGACCAGTTCATGTTTTGCGCTTCCTTTGGTTGAAAAACTTAACATGGCAATCCTGGGTTCAAATCCTGCAATAGCTTTTGTTGTTTTTGCTGTTGCCACAGCAATCTCAGCAAGCTCACTTTCAGTAGGATCAGGGTGTACAGCACAGTCTGCAAATATTATCAGACCTTCATTCCCAAATTCCTTATCCTTGAGAATCATAATGAATGCACCGGAGACGACGGTTATACCAGGGAAGGTTTTAACATATTGAAATGCTGGTCTCAATACGTCTCCTGTGGCGTTCATAGCACCTGCAACTTCTCCGTCTGCATCCCCGTTTTTGATCATCAACGTACCAAGATATAGCGGATCCCTGATCAGTTTCGATGCTTCATCATATGTCATTCCCTTATGCTTTCGCAATTCTACCATCATGCTTATGTAATGGTCTATTTTATCATGTTTCTGTGGATACACAATGGTAGCCTGATCAATATGTTTCAGGTTGAATTTTTTTGCTTCCTTCATGATTTCTTCCGGGGATCCGAGAAGAATAATCTGAGCGATACGCTCAGCTAAAATCTGGTCAGCAGCCTTGATAGTCCTTTCTTCAGTACTTTCAGGTAATACAATTCTTTGATTGTCTACCTTTGCTTTTTCTTTGATTTCTTTCAATAAATTCATTGAATTTCAGTGATTTATATAAATGATATCCTACTTGTTAAAGATAATCATAAATATAACAAAATGGACCAGATGCTGATATGATTTATGTCATCTGGTTCTGCTGTTGTGAAAGAAATATAAAGAAATATTTTAAAATATATACGGGGGAAAGACAATTGATTTATTCTTCAGTAATGCCAATATTCTTCTTCTGTTTTATTTTACTTTCGGAATTCACACTCCATGCACCATGCTTAAACAAGCAACACTTCACCTTCTGATTTTGCAATAACAACGGCACCACAGCTGTCGCTCCAAACATTCGTGGCTGTTCTGAACATATCCAGAATCCTGTCTACAGCGAGAATAAGTCCGACACCTTCGAGCGGAAGCCCTACGGCTGTAAGCACAATTGTAATCATGACCAGTCCTGCCATAGGAATTCCTGCTGCACCGATTGATGCAAGCAGGGCAGTAAGAACAATGATCATTTGCTGAATAAAAGTCATTTCCACACCATAAGCCTGGGCGATAAATAATGCTGCAACACATTCATAAAGGGCTGTACCATCCATATTGATCGTTGCTCCCAGGGGAAGGGTAAAGCTGCTAATCTTATTGGAAACACCTGAATTTTGCTCAACAGCATTAATCGTAAGAGGCAACGTTGCACCTGAGGAAGCAGTTGAAAAGGCTGTAAAGAGTGCAGGTGACATGTTTTTCATATGCCTGTATGGTCTTGCTTTTCCAATGAACCGGACAATAATTGGCAGGATTATGAGAAAATGAAACGATAGTGCACTAAACACGGTCAGCATATAAATCCCCATTCGGGATACAAGGTTCAATAAGTCATCCTGATCTGCAACTACCTTGGAAACAATACCAAAAATACCTAAAGGGGTAAAAATGATGATGAACATGGTAATTTTCATCATTACTTCAAATATGGCATTAAAAGCTTTATTAAGAGCGTTTCTATATTCTTCCTTTACCCGTGTGATAAAGAATCCGAAAAGTATCGCGAAAAAGATCACAGAAAGCATATCGTTTTCCTGAAATGCTATAAAAATATTATCAGGGACAATATGAATAAGTGTTTCACCCAGACTTCTTTGCTTTTCAACCAGTCCCTCGACCTGCTGACTGAGATTCAGGTCGGCCCCAATCCCAGGTTGCAGGACATTTACAAGAAAGAGACCTGTTATAATGGCCATAGTACTTGTGAGCAGATA
>CAZGOR010000455.1:0-3011 GCA_964527875.1 uncultured Bacteroides sp.
CGAACGTGAAAAAAAGCACAAGTTGTTGAATACTAAACTAATAATGTTTAAAACTATTACTTTTTAACAGGTTTAAATTGCAAGGATTTTACGAAACTTAATAAAAACCATTGCAAAATGGTAGCAAAAATAGACAAGACACTTCAACTCGAGATGTACAAAATCCCAATAAGACATTTCATCAAAGAGAAGCATGAGTTGGTGCTTCTGGCAGAGAAAATATTAACAGCATCAATAGACTTATTTTCGGCCAAAGAAGTAAAAGAAAAGGAAGTATTGATTGACACAACCGTACAGGAGAAAAACATCACTTACCCCACGGATACAAAGTTACAAAAGAAGATTATAGAGAAATGCAGGGAGATAGCCGGGAAAGAAGATATAAAGCTACGTCAGAGCGACAAAAGGATATTGAAACAATTGATGATAGATCAACGGTTCCGTGAGCATCCTGAAAGCTTCCCTTAATTAGCTACATTTAAAAATATAGTTTTTTGTGTTAATATTGATGTCCGGTTGAATTGTACGCATATCGGTCATAAATGTACAAAAAATGACTACCTGGTAAAAATTATTTTTATTCAGAATATATTGAAGATAAGCGAAAAGCATTGATTTTATTTGCTTTTCGCTTTGTAGCGAGAGGGGGATCCGAACCCCCGACCTCATGATTATGAATCCGAAATGTGACTTGTTAGTTACTGGTTATAAGATGATTACAAAAGCATACTTTTGTAAAAATCCCGTTTTTTGAGGCAAATGCTTCCCCGAAAATGCTTCTCTATGAATCATAGAGTATGTTTAATTGTAAAATACGGATAAACTAAACAATTAATTCCGGAGCAAACTGAGCATATAATTCCGGAAATGGATGAGCACCTGAATCCGTAACATAAACATCACATTATCAACTCAATTTTATTTTATGGTTTACCTTCAAACAGACTGCTCACTTTATATCGGACAGGAGTGCTCAATTACACCGGAATTTGTAGTCAGGCTGTCCGGATGGGATTTTAACCTGTGTCATTTTAATTGTTTTTTGAATTTGACACAAGATTAAAATATCAGGATGCAATGTATTTGCGTCATTCTGACTGTTTCAGCCAGGAAGAAAGAAAAATGTCTGAAACATAATACCGGTCATTTTCAAAGAAGACAAAATCTTTTTCCATCAGGCTTTCAAGGGCAGATTTTATAGAACTTGGCGTGGGTAAATCATATTTATGAAGAAATTCTTTTGACATCGGTTGCTTTACCGATCCCTCACCGGCTATTGCTTTTAACATACTGAACTGAAGACTGGTAAAAAGATTCCTGTAATTGTAATAAATCCCTTCACGCTCTTTTAATATTCCGGCCCATACTGCTTCGGCTACTTTATTATCAATCGACATAAATCCTGAAGCAAATAATTGATTGCAGAAATATTGTACATAATAAGTATGGTTCCTGGTTTTTTCCAGGATTAATTCCGGAATCTCTTCCACAAGATGTATTCCAACAGTTTTGAATTTCTGGCATATAAAGTTTTTGTATTCTTGGGTGTTTATCCTGTTAAGGTAAAGCATGTCCGTGCTCTGATAAAAAGGCTGGCTGTAAGATTCAAACATTGAAGCAAGAATACTTCTCTGGCTTCCTGAAAAAATGCAATTAAGATTACGGGTATCCTGGATGTATGACCGCAATAATGCCTGTATATTTTTTTCAGGATAATTTATAATTTGCTGAAACTCATCAAATGCCAGTATAACTTTTTTCTCATATATAGAGATAAATTCAAATATTTTTTCCACTAATAATGGAGCTTCTGCATCTATAACATCTAACTGCACAACAGGTTGTCCGGTCAGTGAATCAAATGTTATTTTTGGTCTCAAACTTGATAATTGATGTATCAGTTTCTTGAACCAGTTTGAACGGTATGAACCGAGAGATTTGAAAACAGCTTGCCCGATTTTCCTGACCATGTCGGCCATATTACCTGTAGGCTGTAGGTCGACATACACAGTGATATAATTCCTGTCATTTTTCATTTTATAAAATGCATGTTTGATCAGGTCGGTCTTGCCCATCCGTCGTATTGAAGTGATTGTCAGGTTCCTCTCATTTTTAATTGCATCCAGCACTTTTTTGGTCTCTGACTTCCTGTTGCAAAAAAATTCAGGACCTGAATAACTCGTTACAAGAAAAGGATTGTTTGGTTTCATTACGAATTTTATGTTACGATATTTACGTTACGAAATTTACGTAATAATATTTTAATAACAAAATGCTGACACTGAAAAATACTTATTCATTACTTTTCGTAATTTTATTTAACTTCTGCTTTAAATAATCCTATAATCATGGCCAAAAATAAAAACGCTCTTATAAGATACCGGGTGATTAATCGTTTACTAATCGATCATAATATCTGTCCAAAAGAACAGCTGATCGAAGCATGTGAAGATACGCTGGACATTCATCCGCTCGGAGAACGAACCATCGATAAGGATATTTATGACATGCGGAATGATAACGGACTGGCCTATTATGCACCCATCAAATATGACAGGAACCGGGGAGGATATTATTATGATGATCCCGACTATTCAATTGACAATCTCCCTCTTAAAGCGGATGAGATTGAGGCCCTGACCTTTGCATCAACCCTCCTTAACCAGTTCAGGAACACCGGACTTTTTAACCAATTTTCAGGAGCCGTACAAAAGATTGTTGATGCAGTAAACATCCAGAAAGCCAATATCCAGCTTCCGCAATATGATTTCATCGATTTTGAACAGGTGCCATTTGTTAAAGGAAGTGAATTTCTACAACCCATTATTGAAGCCATAAAAAATAAACAGGTATTGCTTATACATTATCAATCATTTGATCGCGATTCTCCTGTAGATCACAGCTTACTTTTTTCATCTGAAAAAAGTAAGTGGGGTGTGGGGTGAAACCCCACAAATAATCAAAATGCTTCTCCATGCTTCTCCAACAAAAAATCCCGATCCGGGTGATCG
>CAZGOR010000456.1:0-3003 GCA_964527875.1 uncultured Bacteroides sp.
GAGAAGTAACTTTCTTAATATCAAACCTCTGTGAACTCTGTTTAATCTCTGTTTACTCTGTGGTTAAATGTTTTAATAGACTTTTTAGACAGCCTCTTATATTAGTATCTTTGATATATAATAAACATATTATCTATGGCCAATCCAAAAAAAAGTCTCGGCCAGCACTTTTTGCAGGATGAAAATATTGCCCGTAAAATTGTTTCTTCACTCCGGGGAGAGGGAGTCAGGGAAGTTATCGAGATCGGTGCCGGCAAAGGTATTCTTACAAAATACCTTTTTAAGGAAAAGCAATATTCAGTATCTGCAATCGAGATCGATAAAAATAATGTTGAGTTTTTAAGATCGGCATTTCCTGATTATAAAGGCCATATCATTCATCAAGACATACTTCAATATGAACTTAAGCCGGTTAAAAATAAATATGCCGTAATTGGTAATTTCCCATACAACATGTCATCACAGATATTTTTCTGGATATTAAAAAACAGGAATCAGATTTCAGAAATTGTATGTATGGTGCAAAAGGAGGTGGCCGACAGAATATCATCAGGCCCGGGTACAAAAAGTTACGGTATTCTGTCTGTTCTTTTACAGGCGTATTTCGGGATAGATTACCTTTTTAAAGTAAGCCCGAAGGTGTTTTATCCCAGGCCAAAGGTATATTCTGCAGTGATCAGGCTGGTAAGGAATAAATTAACCAGGCTTGATTGTGATGAAGATCTTTTTGTTCGGGTGGTAAAAACATGTTTTAATCAAAGAAGAAAAATAATTAAAAATTCTATCAGAAAAATATATTCAGGGGCTTTGCCGGAAGATACATTGATGCAAAAAAGACCTGAACAACTTGATATTCAACAATTTGTTGAAATGACAAGGAGATTACAGGCTTATATTTAAGGCAATTTTTATATATTCGCAATCGGTTTGACAACCAATAAATTATAAAGATGCCCTTTGAGCTAACACGGGAATTTATAGGCAATCTGCAGGAGTTGATTGACCAGTACGATTCAAAAACTGTTTCTGAACTGGTCGCTCCTCTCCATTCTGCAGACATTGCTGAAATATTGAATGAACTATCCAGCGATGAGGCCAAGTTTCTTTATATGTTACTTGACGGGGAAACCAGGGCGGATGTCCTGATAGAAATGGAGGAGGATGCAAGGGAGCGGTTCCTGAAAGCATTGTCGGGGGAAGAAATAGCCAAACAGTTTATCACTGAAATGGATAGTGATGATGCGGCCGATTTGATTGGTGAACTATCTGAGGAATTACAGGAGGAAGTTCTTCAACATATCAAGGATGTTGAACAGGCCGGTGTTATTGTCGATCTTCTGAGTTATGATGAGGATACCGCGGGTGGACTAATGGCAAAAGAGTTGATTAAAGTGAATGAGAACTGGAATATTCCTACATGTCTCCGGGAAATGAGAAAACAGGCTTTTGATGTTGATGAAGTATATTATGTGTATGTGGTAGATGATGATAATATTCTGAGAGGTACCCTTTCTCTTAAAAAGTTGTTGCTTGCCCGGCGGGATGCAAGAATAAAAAATTTGTATAAGTCAGATATTATTTCTGTCAGGGCAGATACTTCCAAAGAGGAAGTGGCCAATATCATGAACAAATATGATCTTGTTGCACTTCCTGTTGTGGATTCGATCGGTCGTTTAATGGGCAGGATCACCATTGATGATGTGGTTGATGTGATCAGGGAAGAGGCAGAGCGGGACTATCAGCTGATTTCCGGTATTTCCGAGGATGTTGAACCTACAGATAATGTTTTAATGCTTACCCGTGCCAGGCTTCCATGGCTGACCATTGGATTGCTTGGTGGCATACTTGCTGCCCTTGTATTAAGCGGTTATGAGGATGAACTCAGGATTTATCCGGAGATGGCATTTTTTATTCCTCTTATTGCGGCGATGGGCGGGAATGTGGGCGTTCAATCATCAGCTATCATTGTACAGGGCCTGGCAAGTAATACGCTGGGAATTGAGTCGACTGCCAGAAAATTGATGAAAGAATTGTCGGTTGCATTGATCAATGGATTGATCCTGTCTACATTAGCATTTGTATATAACCTTATCAAACAGGAAACATTGGCTTTAACTGTAACAGTCAGCACTGCTCTCTTGTCCGTGATCCTTTTTGCGTCTGTCTTCGGAACATTTATACCGTTGTTCCTAAACAAATTCAAGGTAGATCCGGCCCTGGCTACCGGCCCCTTCATCACTACCATGAATGACATTACCAGCCTGTTTATTTACCTGTTGATCGGGCGATTGTTATATGGGATTTTTTAGTAAAAAGAATCTGTTTAAAAAATCTTAAAAGGCTTCTCGCAGATGTTCGCAGATTCCTGCCTGCCGGCAGGCAGGAATCTGCGAACATCTGCGAAAAATAAAAAATTATAAGTCTTTTTAACAGGCCCTTTTTACTAAAATGTTGTGTTTATCGCTTCAACAGGGTCCATTCTTGCAGCCGACCATGCTGGTGCAAATCCTGAAATAATTCCGATTATTATAGAAATTGTCAGTCCCAGGACAATATTGCCAAGGGTAAGTGTGATTTTAAAGCTTCCGAGCAAATCAAGTCCGGTCATGAGGGAAGTTCCTCCAAAGACAAGTAAAAGTCCGATAATACCTCCGGAGAGAGCAAGTAAAACAGCTTCAAAAAGAAACTGTAAAAGGATAAAATATCTTTTCGCACCCAAAGCTTTCTGAATACCTATCTGGTTTGTCCGTTCTTTTACAGATACAAACATGATATTGGCAATTCCAAAACCACCTACAAGAATTGAAAAAATACCAATAAAGCCACCGGCAACATTAATCACGTTAAAGACCTGATCTAATCCACGGGATATCATGCTGGTCTGGTTGAGTGCAAAATTATCATCAGCACGGGGTTTTAACCTGCGGGTAGATCTGAGTATTTGCCGCAGGTCTTCCTGAAGCTCAAGATTGCTGATATTGGGTTTGGCTGTTACCCATATCA
>CAZGOR010000457.1:0-2954 GCA_964527875.1 uncultured Bacteroides sp.
AAAGATTAGAGGAGCATAATAAAGGAAAAGTAAGATATACGAAGGGAAGAAGACCATGGGTTCTTCATTATTTTGAAGAATTTAATACACGGTCGGATGCGATGAAAAGAGAAAGATTTTTTAAGACGATTAAAGGTTACAATTTCTTAAAATCAAAAGAAATTATTTAAAATTACATAAGGTCTAAGGAGAAATGGCAGAGTGGTCTAATGCGGCGGTCTTGAAAACCGTTGTCCGCTTACCGGCGGACCGGGGGTTCGAATCCCTCTTTCTCCGCAAAACCTAAAAAAAGGCTCACCCTGGTGAGCCTTTTTTATTTGGCTGAGCAGACTTTGAGAGCTTGCTCTCATTAGGATGCGAAGACAAATAAAAGAAAAATCCGGAGGATTTAATTAGGTCTTACAGGTCACCCCAAATGGGATCATGAGCGAACGAAGTGAGCGAATAATCCCTCTAAAAGAAGGGACAATTATTTTTTTATAATTTTCTTATTGCATTTACACGTGGATCTTGCCACTTAGATAAAATCATACTTAGCCAAATCTATCATTTTTTTGTACTTTTGGCTAAATATAATTTACCTATATGAGCAACCTGGTTGGCAGAATTAGTGAAACAAAACTATTAAAAGAAGCATTGAATAGTAATAAGTCTGAACTTATTGCATTGTATGGAAGGAAAAGAGTAGGCAAAACCTTTTTAATAAGGGAGGTATATAAAAAGCATATAAAATTTGAACTTACCGGGTTACATAATGGGAGATTATCAGATCAGCTGAATATTTTTTCGAAAGAACTTTTTGTAAGAAAAAAAGAAACCGGAGACCCTGAAAAGCCAAATAGCTGGTTTATGGCATTTACACAACTATAAAACTATATCGATTCGCTTAATAATAAAAAGAAGAAGGTAGTTTTTTTTGATGAGTTTCCATGGCTGGCCACTCCGAGATCCAAATTTCTGATGTCATTTGAGAACTTTTGGAATACCTATGCTACAAAAAGAACAGATCTGGTGGTAGTAATTTGCGGTTCTGCCGCATCCTTTATGGTACAAAAAATCATAAAAAGCAAAGGAGGTTTACACAATAGAATTACACAAAAAATCAAATTGCTTCCATTTAACCTTTGCGAGACTGAATTATTTCTAAAAAAAAAGAAACATTCGTTATTCACGATATGATATACTGCGGCTTTACATGGCAATCGGAGGTGTACCCTATTATCTTGAGAATATTAAAAAAGGCGAGAGCGTACCACAGGTTTTAGATCAATTGTGTTTCGAAAAAGATGGTATTCTTACTGACGAGTTTAACATGGTTTTTAATTCTTTGTTTAATCATTCTGAACGACATACCGCAATCATTAATGCCTTAGCTACAGTTCGTAAAGGTATTACAAGAAATGCCCTGTCTAAGAAAAGCAGGATTCCGACTGGCGGAACATTAACACAGACATTAAATGCGCTGACCGAATCAGGATTTATTAATCAATACCTTCCTTTCAGGAAAAAGAGTAAGGATTCACTCATCAGACTGACCGACGAATATTGTATGTTTTATTTGAAATTCATAAATAACAGCAGATCTTACGGTGCAGGTACCTGGAACAAACTGGCAAACTCCAGATCTTATCAATCCTGGTCTGGCTTTAACTTTGAAACGGTTTGTTTAAAGCATGTTGAACAAATAAAGGCCGGACTGAAAGTTTCAGCAGTGTATTCAGAGAATTACAGTTGGATATCCAAAAGCACTGAGCAAGGAGCCCAGATTGATCTGCTTATCGATCGGGCTGATAATGTCATTAATCTTTGTGAAATGAAATTTTCGGATTCCGAATTTTCGATATCGAAAAACTATTCCAAAGAACTAAGAAACAAAAAAAATAGCTTTAAAAATGTTACTAAAACTAAAAAGAATATATATATCACCATGATTACTACCTATGGTGTAAAGAAAAATATCTATTTCCATGAATTGGTTGAAAACGACTTGACGATGGATTGTTTTTTTAATTTTTAACATATTATATTCAGCCAAATCAGTTGAATTAAATGACTTTCAGCTGCTTATAGCATTTCAGGTTTGAATCTGTCAAATCACAGGGTAAGGAATAACTCTTTCTAAATATACAGACAATATGCTGAATTTTACGCTTTTAAATAAAGCTACATGAATAATACACCCTGATTGGGAAGAATCCGGAAGAATGTGGGAATCATTTATTTCAAGTTATTATCTGTTTTTATGTAAAACGTATTCTTCTTATTTCAAATCTTAAGTGTCAAAATAAAACTGCTACTTTAGGGTTTGGTGAAAAAGTCAGATAGGTGAAAGGACATATATTAAAATCGTTGAATGGGCTGATATTGTTGTTGTTTCAATCATTGAAGGCGTACTTACAAAAGGAGTTCGTACTGAAATCAGACATGCCCAGAGATTGAATATTCCCGTTAAATTCCTTGTTGATGAAATGTTCATAGACATATCGGATAATGAATTCCCATTTGATAAGGAAATTTAAGATTTTTATGAGAATAATATTACAACAAGTCATTAAAAATTATCGCAACTGGGCCAGTTCACCTGCTTTGAAGTTCGCCATATTTTGTTGTGTCAGCCTTAATGAATAGACACCTGATTATCAAATTTTAAGTCTAACTGACTATGCACAAAAGCAGGATTAGAAATAAATGTTTATACGTAAGAACAAAATACCCTGAAAACGGGGCTAATTAAGGCTGAATTGTCATACATACTGAATAATTTGTAGAGTCATATACTTAATTTACTTAGAAAATACCTGCAAAATTTTAATGGAATTTTCATATAGTGATATAAGATTATTTCTATATCATTTACCTAAGTACATGACAAAAATTTACAACATTTAATAAATTCATATATATCATTGGAAAACAGCACTTTTGAGAGATATGTTAAACCGTACTTGAACAAG